>NZ_JBYVEB010000150.1:0-5034 GCF_058117085.1 Chryseobacterium sp. CG10_8
AGTTTTTAATGTTTTTTTAGTTTCGATTGCAATAATCGGTTAAAAACACCCTTCAAAAAAGGGTGTTTTTCCTGTATTTTAAACTTGACTATTCCTTTATTGTGTCACTTACAAAAATTCTACTTTTTTACTCTATTAGTTTGTAACAAAATAATTCATTCTTCTACTTATACTTCAAAAACATCTCAATTTTATGCTCAAAATTCGGGACCTAAACAAATCATACGACACGGGAAAAACCCAACTGCACGTTCTCAAAGGAATCAATTTAGAAATTGAAGAAGGGGAATTTGTTTCTATCATGGGAAGTTCTGGTTCGGGAAAATCTACTCTTCTCAATATTATAGGAATACTGGATGAAAAAGACTCAGGAGTTTATGAACTGGATGGCATCCCTATTGAACATCTGTCCGAAGTAAAAGCCGCTGAATATCGCAGTAGATTTTTAGGATTTATCTTTCAATCATTTAACTTAATCGGTTACAAAACCGCGCTGGAAAACGTCGCACTCCCGCTCTATTACCAAAATGTTCCCAGAAAAGAACGAAACCAAAGAGCACTGGAATACTTAGGAAAAGTAGGTCTTGCAGACTGGGCAAACCACCTTCCCAATGAACTTTCTGGAGGACAAAAGCAAAGGGTAGCTATTGCAAGAGCCTTGATTACCGATCCAAAAGTTGTTTTGGCAGACGAACCAACTGGAGCATTGGATTCTAAAACAACTTATGATATTATGAAGCTTCTACAAGAAATCAACCGTCAAGGAAAAACCATCATCGTTGTGACTCACGAACCTGATGTAGCAGCAGAAACCAAAAGAAATGTAGTTTTAAAAGACGGTTTAATAGAAAGTGACGAATTTATCACGCAAAGGATTCTTGAATAAGATATAAAAAGTCAAAAGCAAAATATAAAATTGATTTAGAAATTGAAATTAAAAACCAATATCTGAAACTTACCACCTAAAACCAGCTAAAAAAATGTTTGATATAGACCGATGGCAAGAAATTTTCGCTTCTATTAGAAGTAATATTTTGCGTACTGTACTTTCAGGATTTACAGTAGCTCTTGGTTTGTATATTTTCATTGTTCTTTTCGGAATTGGTTCTGGTTTGAAAAACGCTTTTACAGATGGTTTTGCAAGAGATGCTCAAAACTTGATAGCTATCTATACAGGTAAAACAACAATTGCTTACGGAGGGCTACAGGCAGATCGCGAAGTGGTCTTAAAAAATGATGATTATGAAGAAGTCATTGCCATTGATCCAGAAAAAGTAGAGTACTCTGCTCCTAAATACAGTGCCGCAATGATGGTAAAGTATGGCAAGGAAAGTGGTAATTATCAAATTAGTGGAACTACAGGGGACGAAAAATTTCTGGAAAACAGAAAAATGGTAGATGGTCGCTATATTAGTCCAGGAGACATTAATAGAAGACTGAATGTTGCTGTTATTGGTCGTATGGTTCAACGAGATTTAATCAAAAATGGAAGTCCGGTTGGAAAAGATTTAGAAATTAATGGAACCATGTTCAAAGTTGTTGGGGTTTTCTCTGATGAAGGAGGTGGAGATTGGGAAGAGAGGATGATTTCAATTCCTATTTCTACGCTGCAACAGATGAAAAAAGGTTCTGATACCGTGAACTCCATTCAATTGACTTACAATCAAAATTTAACTCCAGAACAAGCCATAGAATATGGTGAACAGCTTGAAAAACAAGTAAAAGCCAAACATAAAGTTTCGCCCGATGACGAAAATGCGATCAGAGTAAGAAATAATGCCGAAAATACAAAAGACAGCTTCCAGTTTATCTTTATTTTAACCCTAATTGTTGGGTTTATCGGAATGGGAACTCTATTAGCGGGGATTATTGGGATTAGCAACATCATGGTGTATATTGTAAAGGAAAGAACCCAAGAAATTGGCGTCAGAAAAGCCATTGGAGCAAAACCTAAAAGCATTGTTGGACTTATCATACAGGAAAGTATCATTATTACCCTAATTTCAGGATTAATAGGAGTTCTTTTTGGCGTTTTGACATTGAAATTAATCGGTGATAGCTTGGAAGAATATTTTATAAAGGACCCTAACGTTGGTTGGGGACTCATTGTAGTAGCATTTGTTTGTCTTATCATTTCTGGTCTTATTGCGGGATTTGTTCCTGCTTACAGAGCGAGTAGGATAAAAACCATAGAAGCATTAAGAACAGAATAAATGACCTTAAAAATTTAAGAACGGTGAACATTATTTTCAAAAAAGATACGTGGCAGGAAATATACCACTCACTGCGCAAAAACAAACTTCGTACGTTTCTTACGATGATTGGTGTTGCTTGGGGAATGTTTCTTTATGTTTCTCTTTTGGGAGCCGCCAAAGGAATGGAAAATGGGTTCAACAAATTGTTTTCTGGATTTGCTACCAACACCATTTTCATGTGGGCACAGAACACCAGTATCCCCTATGCGGGATTTTCTAAAGGAAGACAAATGGAACTGAATGTTGATGACATCGAAATGCTTGAAAGCAAAATTCCAGAAATAGATTACATTTCACCCCAAAGTTCTAAAGGAAATTTTGGAAGCACTGGAGAACAAATGAGTAGAAATGGAAAAACTGCAACATACACTTTAAATGGAGACTCTCCTATCGGAAACAAAATTTCAGAAAAAAAACTCTCTTTTGGCCGATACCTGAACGACGCCGATATGTCTGGAAACAAAAATGTTATCGTCATAGGGGAAGATATTTACAAGAATTTTTTTGATCACAAAAAAAATGAAAACCCCATTGGTAAAAGTATCAACGTGAAGGGAATCTTCTTTAATGTGATTGGAGTATACGTAGTAAAAAGAGGAGGCCCAATGGAAAGCAATAGCGCTTCTTACATTCCGCTCACAACCTATAGAAAAATCTATAACGATGGAGATAAAGTGGATGTATTTTCGATTGTAAGTCGATCTGATGCCGATCTAAGTGTTGTAGAAGAAAAGGTGAAAACCGAGATGAAGAAAAAGTACAATGTATCTCCAGAAGATACTAATGCTTTCGGAAGTTTTAACCTTGGTAAAGAATTTAAAAAGCTAACCGGATTTCTTAACGGAATGCAGTTACTGACGATTATTGTGGGAACACTGACTATTTTGGCAGGAGTTATCGCGATTTCCAATATATTATTAATCACAGTAAAAGAGCGAACAAAGGAAATCGGAATTAGAAGAGCATTGGGAGCAAAACCAGCTGAAGTACGTAACCAAATTTTGTTAGAAAGTGTTGTCATTACTCTTTCTTCGGGAATTTTAGGATTTATTTTAGGAATTATGTTGTTAATGTTTTTAAATGTAGCCACACAAAATCAAGACGAATTCCCATTTTATAATCCAACTGTCGATTATGCAAATGTATTTTCCTCAATGGCGGTAATGGTCACCTTAGGATTAATTGTAGGGATGATCCCGGCTCAAAGAGCTGTTAAAATTAGACCTATTGAAGCTTTGAGAAGCGAGTAAGGTTGAGATTGAGGTAGTATTGAAAAAATAAAAATTTAAGAATAAAGAAAATTAATAAGTGATATGAAAAAGAAATTCACCTTTAAAAAAGCGATATACATTCTTTTAGGATTGATTCTTTTAGGAGCATTAGGTGCAGGAATCATGTACGTCATCAACTCTAATTCGGCAAAATCAGAAACCTTTCTGACCAAGAAACCAAAGATTGAAGATACCGTGGAAAAAGTGATGGCGACAGGAGAAATTGTTCCGAAAGAAGAAATCGAAATCAAGCCTAACATGTCTGGAATCATCGAAAAAATCATGGTTAAAGAAGGTGATCATGTCGAAGTTGGACAATTAATCGCAACCATCAGAATCGTTCCTAATGTTTCCGATGTTAACAGTGCGATGCAACAAGTTAATTCAGCTGATATTGGAGTTAACAACGCCAAAACCAATCTTGCGAACCAACAACAACAATTCGCAATGCAACAAAAATTGTATCAACAAGGTGTTATTTCCAAACAAGAATTTCTTACTGCACAACAGTCGCTCTACACAGCGCAACAAAGTGTAAAAAATGCTAATCAACAATTGGTTACTGCTAACAAGCAACTACAAATTGCAAGAACTGGAGTCACTCCAGAACTTCAAAGTTTGGCAACCACCCAAATCCGCTCCAAAGCAAGAGGAACTGTTCTTGACGTCCCTGTGAAGGTAGGTAGCCAGGTAATCGAAGCTAACTCTTTCAATGCTGGAACGACGATTGCTTCTATTGCAGACCTTAATTCGCTTATTTTTGAAGGTGAGATCGACGAAGCTCAGGCTGGAAAACTTAAAGAAGGAATGGACATGAACATCGTTATTGGTGCATTACAGAATAAGTCTTTCCCTGGAAAATTAACGATGATTGCTCCAAAAGGAAAAGAAGAAAGTGGAACTATTAAATTCCCAGTGGAAGGAGAAGTCTTCAATCCAACTAATGAATATATCAGAGCAGGATTTTCAGCCAATGGAGAAATTGTTTTGAGTTCGCAGAAAAACGCATTGCTTCTTGATGAATCTCTTATTCAGTATGAAAAAGATGCTAAAAATAATGACAAAGCTTTTGTTGAAGTAAAACAAAAAGACGGAAGTTTCAAAAAGGTTTTTGTTAAATTAGGAACCTCCGATGGAATCAATGTACAAATTCTATCTGGAATCGATAAAAACGCTGAAGTCAAAGTATTCAACCCGTCGGATAAAGACAAAGAAGAACTGAAAGAACAACAAGGCAAGTAATTAATTGAGAATGAATAGTTGAGAATGGAGAATTCAATAAGCCACTTTCAACTCTCCATTTTTAATTTTCAATTAATCTACATTCCATTCCTGATAAAATTGGTCTAAAAAATTCAACATGAAATCGTGTCTTTTTGCAGACACGATTTTCTTTTTAAAATTTAATGTAAAATATTTCATACTTAATGTAATATCTTTCATACATTTGGTAAAAAAAATTTATTGAATTAGGCATCTAAAAGATATTGTTAAAGTCCTATCTTTAT
>NZ_JBYVEB010000151.1:0-5006 GCF_058117085.1 Chryseobacterium sp. CG10_8
CAGATTTACTTATCCCTGTCGTACAGTTACCATATTCTACAGTATCCAAAATCCCATCATTATCATCGTCCAAATCGCAGGCATTAGAAATTCCATCTCCGTCTGAATCTGGATTTGTTGCAGATATAGAACAAGCATCAATTGGCTGTACACAAAGATTGCTATCGACCGTAAGAGTTACATATCGGGTAACACAATTACCCCAAGTAATTTTTGCAACATAAGTTCCATTATAACTGTTACTCCAGCTTGGTACAGAATAAGTTCTTGTATTAGAAACTACGACTCCTGAAGGATTAGTCCAAGTATAAGTAGCTCCAGAATAATAAGGAATTGTTAATGCATAAGCAGATCCATTACATGGATGAGCCGTATTTGTAGAACTTAAATTCCCAATGGTTTTGATCTGAACAGATGTATTTGTCAGTACGCCACAATTATCAGTAATTTGCATATAATATAGCGTATTGGCAGTAAGATTATTAATGGACAAATTATTTCCAGCATTGGTAATTGTTGTCCAAGGTCCTGTAGCAGAGGTCGAATAATTTACAGTAAAAGGTCCTGCTCCTGAAATATCCAAATATGCTGAACCTGTAGAAAGCGCATTGCCAGAAGCATCTTCACAAATAGCACCTACAGAAGAGGTAACCGCAGCTCCAGAACCTGCCGTAGCAATGGTAAGGGTAACTGGTTGATCTATATAATAATTATATGTGTGACTACACCAAGGTTTTACTACCATTCTTACAGTATAGGTACCTGCTGGTAAATTCGTGAAATTTCCTGTAACATTTGAATCAATAACGGTTCCTGCACTATTCAATAATTCAATAGCCGTATTATAAGTTCCATTATATGCTTTATTTGAGTAAATATTTCCCGTACCACCACAATCCGAATTAGCATAAGCACTAAAGCTTTGATTTAATATTGATGGGTGATCGTTTGCTATTGTAAAACTACCTGTATTGGTTACTCCGCAACTAGTATATGAAACAGTATAGGTACCTGGAAGCAGGTTACTCCATGCCCAATACTGACCATCTACATAAACCCCATTCACTCCTACTTGGGATGGCCCACTTGTAATGGTAACCACTGCATTGGCACGATCTGGAAGATAGCCATCAATCTGAACTTGTGCCTGTGTTGTACCATTTTGGGTTAAAGGAAGAAGAGCTCCTCCATCTCCACATCTCCACATTAAAATTTGATTGAGTGACAAAGTTGGAGCACCTGCACTAGATGGATTAGTAGCCGATTTTGTAAGAGAAACACCACACGAGTCTGTAACAGTAACAGTATAATCGCCTAAAGGCAATCCAGTAACATTTAAAGATCCATTTACATCATTAATTGTTTGTGTTGCCACAACAGTTCCAGAAGAGTTTTTTACCTGAACTGTAATAGGATATTTCCAAAAAGAATATGTGCTAAAATTAGAAGAAACACTCATGGTTGTAGAAGCACCACATCCAGAAGTTCCGGTTACAACGGAAAAATCTCTAATCTCAGCATTATTTGCCCCATTTAAATAATGAGTATAAGATGAAGCGACACCACAAGCATTCGTAGTAGTCACATAATACAGATGACTTGCGGACATTGGATAATTAAAAGTAGTAGTAGCATCTGCAATCGTTCCTGAATATAAAATGGTTCCAGAAGCATCTGTATCTCTAATTTCAATTTTAACTCCGTTAGGTTGTGTAGTCATAGCTGCCCCGCTATCATTATCAGGATTCCATCCATACCAAAAGGTTGCGGTAGATGTATTGCTTCCACAAACTGGAGTCGGTTTCCAAGAATATTGAAATGTAGAAATGGATGGTCCAAGCTGTCTTGTTACGGTATAATAATTTCCACAGGCATCTTTCACCCTTATTTGATAAGTTCCAAAAGAAGTTACATTTTTTGTATTACTTGCGGAATATTGACTTAAGCTGTCATTATATCCTGCATTTGAATTTTCAATAATTGAATATTCATAAGGTGCCGTTCCTCCTGTAACTCCAGAAACAGTAAAAGTACCACCTGGTGTAAAATTGGTACAAACGTCTGTGATATTAACATTAAGTGCAGTAATAGGAACGTAATTATCCGCAACAGTAACATTATTAGTAGCTAAAATTACACTATTATCTGTACTACAAATCAATCGAACTTGATAATCTGTACCCGGTTGTAAATTAGAAAAAGTATTTGGGCTTGCGGTGTTCACAACCGAAGATAAGATAGACCCACTTTTTAATAACTGAACCGTTACATTACTTGAAGATCCTGATGGATTATAGGTTGCAGTAATTGTCCCATTTCCCGCACAAGTATTTGCTGTGGTACTTGTAGAAAGCGTTACAGATCCTGCCGAGGGACAAGCCTGTGCTTTCAGTCCATTTCCTAACAGAATTAGAAATGGAATAATAAATAATTTTAAAAATTTCCTCATTTTTTTATGTTTTTTTTTGTTATGTTTTAATTATTTTTGTTGTTTTAATATTTAATTGTTTATCCGTTATTTTAACGAAGTACGTTCCCGATTTTAAATCAGAGATCGTAACAATACTTTTGGTTGTTTCCAATATCTTTCGGCCATCTAAAGCAAAAATTTCTACTTTTGAAATCTCAATGCTTGATTTAATTTTAAAATAATCCTCAGCAGGATTAGGATAAATCTCTACATCTTCTTTTTGATGAAAATCCGCTGTATTTAAAGTTCCCGTTGTGGTAACCTTAAAATCATCTACCATTAACATCGATCCTTGTTGTGTTAAACAATAAATCCCAATCTTTACGGTTTGTCCCGCAAACGCATCCAAACTTAATGTCCTTTGAGTCCAATAAGAAAAAGCATATTGGAAAGGTTCGGTTGGTGAGTAATTAGGGCTTATAATGGTAAAGTCGTTGGAAGAAGTAGGGTTTCCAGCTCCATTATAAACTCCGATACGAAATCTCTCATCACCATAACTATTGGAAAGTGTTTTTACCCAAACGCTTAACTGATTTCCGGAACTTCCTAATGTAATGGCAGGAGAGATTAGCCAATCTTTGTTTCCTTCAAAAGAAGTGACCATTTCTCCAGCCCAAGAACCTGCATATTTACTTCCTGAATGGGGATCAAAATTTCTAATTTCACCTGTTGCTCCTGTTGCATCATTAGTTACATTAGCAGCTGAAGGTTGAAAAATTTGAAACGCTTGTGGCAAATATCTATTTGGCCAGTCCGCGACCCAATTTGTTGGAGGAGCGGGATCTCCACCTAACGTTCTTGTTGCTAATCCATCCAAATCAAGTGTCGTCCAAGAACCAAAATTATTAATAGTAAAACTTTGGTAACTCTCAAAACCTTCATCTAAAATAGTAGTTTGTGATTTTACTCCTACAAAGAAAGTAAACAAAACAATTAATGATGTTTTTTTCAATTTTTTAATAATATGTTAATTTTAATAATCAATATATCCTTCAAAAATTATTTGAAAGATTTATAAAAAATGAGTTTTTTAGATTATGTTTTTTTATGAATAAAAAAACGGTGGAGGTCTTATAGAGTCGCAATTTCTAATGCTTAACACCTCCGCCTTTATGGTAAAAAAAGAAAGGTTTTTAGCCCTTGAAATAAACAAATCATTTATAGATTTGAAGGGCTTAATAATCGTGATTAACTTATGGAAATCTCTAGGTAAAGTAAAAAGTTCAGAGGATTTATAAAACTTTGAATACTTAGTATTGCTATTTTCTCTGGGAAAAAAAAATTTTGTTACGCTTTTGTGTTTTACAATCCTTTTAAGATTTTCAATTTCTTTTTGTTTAGTCGATTTTTTTTTTTCAACCAATTTTTTAACCTTATCTACTGATCTTTTGGAAGGATTTTGATTTATTCTACTAGGTCTTGAAATTTTAACATTAATGTAATCTTCTCCTACAATATTTACATTACCTGCTATAAATATTGTGTTTTCAAGATTTTCCTGACTGCTAGAATTGACGAAAGAATTTTGAGAATAAAAAATAAGAGGAAGAAATAAAAATAAATAAATAAATAGAGTTTTACTAGTTAATTTCATTTCATTTAATCCTTTTTTAGGAGAATAGAGTAAATAATTATTTATCAAATGTGTTTTTTCTGACTGCAAATGTAAATATTTTCTTTTAATAAAAAAAAAAACTTACTACCAAATGTAAAAAGTAGTTTTTAAGTCATTTTTTTCAAAATTTATTTTTGAATATACTCTAAAAACATTAATTGGGAAGCTTATTTGTACATTCACACTCGATGCATTTTTTCATAAAACTCAAAAAAAACCGTTCAAAAAAGAACGGTTTTAATAAATAGAATTTTGTGATCTACGGTTTCCAGTAGCTCCATTTGCTGCCATTGAATACAGCTAAGCGTTTTGCTCCTGATTTGTTGATGTACACCATCATTCCAGGGGATGGACTTGGAACATTGTTGGTATCCGATACAATAGGTAAAACCATGGCTTTGGTCGTACTCTCCAAGACCAAAACCCCATCTGCGGTACTACTGGTAGCTCCAATAATAGCTTTAGATGTCGTTTCTGTGATTCCTTCTGGTTGTTCAGTAAGTTGTGTCGTGATATCAGCATCTTGTCCGCTTAGGTCAATCCATCCTCCATTGTAATATTTTACTCTTGCTGTTGTGGCTGTGCTTGCATCCAACAATATTGTACCTTCTGTTGGTGCACTAGGAAGTGTTCGTACATAAGGCAAGATGATGCCTTTATTATTCGTATTGGCAAACTCCAATAAAACAGATGTCTTGTTCGATGCAGTTCCCACTGCGTCTCCTATGATGACTTGTGAATATCCTTCTAGTGTAATGAATAATATGGATAATATCGTGATTATTTTTTTCATTTTCTTATTCTTTATTTTTTAACTCTATTAAAACCCAAAGGAAAGAAAATCACTTTCCTTCGGAGATTTAATTTTCTTGATATTTATGGACAGGCAGGTGTGGTGTAACAGTTCCATGCATTGTTGGC
>NZ_JBYVEB010000152.1:0-4958 GCF_058117085.1 Chryseobacterium sp. CG10_8
TTATATCAAAACCAATCTCTTACAAACAAATTATTGCTTAAATGCCTAATTCAATACTGAATAAAAAAAAATCTCGATCACTCGAGATTAATATATTTTAAGGATATGGAGCCATTTCGACTTCCAACCCATCAATTTCTTCAGTAATATGAATCTGACATCCTAGCCTACTGTTATCCTTAACATGAAAAGCTTCTCCCAACATTGCGTCCTCTTCATCGCCCATTTCAGTAAGATTCTCAGCTCCTTTCACAATGTAGACTTGACAAGAAGCACACATCGCCATTCCTCCGCATACTCCTACTGTTCCTTCCTCAGCCAATTCGTAAGAACGAATCACCTCCATTAAGTTCATAGACATATCGGTAGGCGCAACCAATTCATGAGTAACCCCATCTCTGTCTGTAATTTTTATATTAATATCGTTCATACCTTACGGATTACTTAGTCAATCTTTTTAACAACAGCTTTTTCAGCTTCTTTCCTAGTACCATCAAATCCGTCAACTCCACTTACCGTTGTATATTTTAAAACATATTTTTTTCCCGGATTCAACCTTTGGTAAACACTTTGACACATCAGCGTCGCTTCGTGGAAACCACACAAAATCAATTTCAATTTACCAGGATAGGTATTGATATCACCAATTGCATAGATTCCTTCACGATTCGTTTGATAATCTAAGGCATTATTTACTTTGATAGCATTCTTTTCAATCTCCAATCCCCAATTAGCGATATCTCCTAATTTCGGTGTCAATCCAAAAAGCGGAATAAAAAAGTCAGTTTCTACATCAAACTTTTCACCTTCTTTTTCGATGGTAATTTTCTCAATATGCCCATTACCGTGTAATCCAACAACCTCAGCTGGTGTAATCAAATTAATTTTTCCTTGATTCTTAAGTTCCTGAACTTTTTCTACAGAATCCAACGCTCCACGAAATTCGTTTCTTCGGTGTACCAAAGTGACTTCACTCGCCACATTAGAAAGGAAAATACTCCAATCCAACGCCGAATCTCCTCCTCCAGCTATTACAATTTTTTTTCCTCTGAAATGCTCTGGGTCTTTTACGAAATACTCAACTCCATTTTCTTCAAATCGAGCTAAATTTTCAAACTCAGGTTTTCTAGGTTCAAAAGTTCCTAATCCACCTGCAATAGCAACCGCTTTTGCACGATGAACAGTTCCTTTATTGGTAATTACTTCGAACCACTCTTCATCTATTTTTTCTAAAGAAACAGCCGTCTCAGCAAGTGTAAATCCAGGTTCGAACTGCTTAATTTGTTCCATAAGATTATCAACTAGCTCACCAGCGTTAACCGTAGGATAACCAGGGATATCAAAAATCGGCTTTTTAGGATACAATTCAGCCAACTGACCTCCTGGTTGTGGAAGCGCATCAATCAAATGGCATTTCATTTTTAGTAATCCGGCTTCAAAAACAGCAAAAAGTCCGGTTGGTCCGGCTCCGATAATCAATAAATCCGTAGTAATCATTAAATGGAATTTTTATTTTTCTTAACAAATTTTCGCAAAAGTACAAAAAAATAGGGTAAGATTTCTGTAACATTTATTACATTTTATGCGATGGAATCTATATTATGAAATAATTAAAATTTAATTTTGTGGCAAAGTATTTGTAAAATTGCAATCATGAAAAAATTATTGTCAATACTTATCATTGTATTTTCGTTTGGTTTCGGGATTGCCCAAAGTCTGGACAATATCAATCCAGGTGAAAAACTTACTTACAGAATACATTACGGTTTCATTAACGCAGGACACGCAGACCTTACCACTTTGAAGACAAATTATGGTGGGCAGACCCATTATTATGTGAAGGGTGTTGGTAAATCAACTGGAGCCGTGAGAACTTTTTTTAAAGTTGATGATCTGTATGAGAGTTTTATTAATTACAAAACAGGACTACCAAGTTACTATGTCCGAGACGTCAAAGAAGGTGGATACAGTCAACATTACCAGACCGTTTTCAATCATGATAACCAGACTTTGATTCTGACAGATAAAAAGACACCAGCCAATGGCTCAAAAGTTATAAAATCAGTAAAAGGTGTTCAGGATATGCTTTCGGCTTTCTATTATTTGCGAGCTTTAGAACCTTATGAACTCAAAGTTGGAACCGTTAAAAACCTCAATGTTTGGATAGATGACGAAATGTTTGCCTTCCAACTAAAGGTTGTAGGAACCGAAAATGTAAAAACTAAATTTGGAACCATTAATTGCCTGAAAGTTCAGCCTTTGGTACAAAGTGGTCGTGTCTTCAAAGAAAAAGAAGGAGTACTTCTCTATGTTAGCAATGATAAAAACCACGTTCCTATCCAAATCAAAGCAGAACTTGCAGTAGGTTCTCTCAAAGCAGATCTGGACAGTTACAAGAATGTAAAATACCCTTTAAGTTTTAAATAAATTTCTACTAAAATATACGCCGGCTTAAAAAAAGTCGGTTTTTTTATGGGATCAAAGTAACAAAAACCACATATCGCTTGTCTCATAATGAAACAAACTCGTTAATGAATTTCAGAAAAATATTTTCTCTCTTTATATTACTTCCCTGGCTAATCTACGCTCAAACGATAAAGAACGATAGCATTTCCCGAAAAAAAATAAGCACCTTAAAAACTTCGTCTCCCCCAAAAATAGATGGATACTTGGATGAAGTCATTTGGAACGAAGCTGCAAATGGTACTGACTTCATAGAAAGAAAACCCAACAATGGAAAACCTATTGGAGATGAATTCAAAACGACAGTAAAAGTGTTGTATGACGACACAGGCATCTATATTGGTGCAATAATGCTCGATTCCGAGCCTTCAAAAATCGCAAAAGAACTTACAGAAAGAGACAATATCGGTAACGATGACATCTTTGGAATCGTAATCAATGGATACAATGATCATCAGCAAAGTTTGGAGTTTTTATTAACTCCAGCTGGCGTTCAGTCGGATGCCAAACTCACTTCTGACAATGGAGAAGACTTTAGTTGGAATGGTGTCTGGTTCTCAGCTGTAAGACAAGATGACAAAGGATGGTATGCTGAAGTTAAGATCCCCTACTCTGAGCTACGATTTCCACAAAAAGATACTCAAATTTGGGGAGTTAACTTCATCAGGTTAATCAAAAGAACTAACACCATGTATGACTGGAACTTCGTTAATAATGAAAAAGGAAGTTACATGTTGTATGACGGGATTTTAGAAAATATTGAAAACATCAAACCTCCAACAAGGCTTTCGTTCCTTCCCTATTTTTCCACCTATATCAATAGTTATGATGGTAATACAACAACTAACTTTAACGGCGGAATGGATGTTAAATACGGGATCAACGATGCTTTCACCTTTGATATGACCTTGATTCCAGACTTTGGGCAGACCAATTTCGACCCCAATATTCTCAATCTTTCTCCATTCGAACAACAATTCTCCGAGCAACGGCCATTCTTTACAGAAGGAACCGAACTTTTCAGTAAAGGGAATATGTTCTACTCCAGACGAGTCGGTGGATTTCCGTCAAAATATCCAGACATTTCGGAAAATGAGACAGTCACCGAATATCCAGCAAAGGTCAAACTATTTAACGCTTTTAAAATTTCAGGGAGAACCAAAAAAGGATTGGGAATTGGTATCTTCAATGGTATTACAGAAAAGATGACCGCAACCATTCTTGATCATTCGACAGGCGCAATTAGAAAAGAAGTTGTAGAACCTTGGAGCAATTACAATGTTTTAGTTTTCGACCAAAGATTTGGACAAAACTCTTCCGTGAGCCTTATTAACACTAACACAATGCGAAATGGTGATTTTCGAGATGCCAACGCAACAGGAATCTTATGGGATCTCAACGACAAAAAAAATGTTTATAACCTTAACGGAAGCCTTAAAGAAAGTATTGTTGCCGCCGATGGCGAAACAAAATACGGCACAAAGTTCGACATTGCAGGAGGAAAACTTTCTGGAAAAAATCGTTTTACCCTTTGGGGAATCCTCACTTCAAAAGATTGGAACATTAATGACCTTGGCTTTTCGACTCAAACCAACTATGCTAATTACGGTACTTGGTATGGATACAGAATTCTACAACCTACCAAAAGATTGAACAATATGTATCTTAACTTCAATCTTAATTATTTTCATCGTTTAGGACCCTTTCTCTTCACCAATTTGGTTTTTAATCATAATAATCAGTTCACCAATAAAAAATTTCAAAGTTTTGGTGGTGGAATAGAGTTCACACCGTTTGGAGAAAAAGACATCTATGAACCCCGGACAGAGGGTAGATATCTAAAAATCCCCGGATATTTTGATAGCTGGCTTTGGTATGAAAGTGATGGTAGAAAGAAAGTTCAATTTAATGTCAATGTTGATTATTACGCATATGACGAAAAAGGTAGAAATAGAGTCAACACATCTCTTTATTTGAGATATCGAATTTCGGACAGATTCAAAGTAATATGGAATATTATGCCAAGTTTCAGTAGTAACGAGGTAGGTTATGTAGGAAGCGACGAAAACAACATCTTCATGGGAAGGCGACAAAGAAATACGTATGAAAATTCTATTAATTCTCAATTTGCCTTTAATAATAAAATGACTCTATCTTTAACCTTTAGACATTATTTCTCGGATGTGACTTATAAAAATTTCAATACCCTTAATGATGATGGAAGCATTACTCCAACCAACGACTTCAATGAGAATCTTAACGGGACTTACAATTCATGGAATATTGATTTCCTCTATTCTTGGTGGTTCGCACCAGGTTCTCAATTGACCTTATTATATAGAAATGCAATTCAGGATTATTTGGGAGTATCAAGGATGTCAACGAAAAATAACTTTGACACCTTATTTCAGCAGCCTTCAACTAATAACCTTTCTTTGCGAGTCACCTATTATCTCGACCATAATCGAACTAAAAACTGGTGGGGTAAAAAATAA
>NZ_JBYVEB010000153.1:0-4939 GCF_058117085.1 Chryseobacterium sp. CG10_8
AAAACAAAAAAAATAAAGCTCCAAATGGAGCTTTATATCGTTTTAGTGAAAAACAAGATTGATTACTGTACTTTAACGTTAACAGCGTTCAATCCTTTATTTCCTTGCTTTACTTCAAAAGTTACTTTGTCGTTCTCTTTGATTCTTCCTAATAATCCAGAAGAATGTACAAAAATGTCCTCACCACCATCATCTGGGGTAATAAATCCGAAACCTTTGGTTTCGTTGTAAAATTTTACGGTTCCTTGACGCGTCATATAATTGTTATAAAAAATTGTTACTATTTAATAATCTGCACATTGATTGCAGAAAAACCTTTTGGTGACCGTTCTTTTTCAAAAGAAACTTTGTTTCCTTTCTTAATCGGTCCATTGCAATTATTCTCGTGGAAGAATATATTGTCTTTGGAGTCATGCTCCGTAATAAAGCCATATCCCTTATCACTTAGGAATGTAACGATACCTTGCTTGATAGGATCCTCTTCTTCAATTGCAGGTACTCCTAGTCTAATATCATTAGGATCAATCTCCAATCTCTCCTGGTCTTGAGGAGGCGTCGAAGTCAATTGTCCATTAGCATCAACATAAAGGAACATTTCTTCTAGACTTTTTCCCTTGTTGTTATTGGTTTTGCGGTCTTCTCTACGTTGTGCTTTTTCTTTTTGTTTCTGTATTTTTTTCTTGTTGTTTTCTTTTTTCGAGAAAGAATCTGCCATATATAAAATTAAATTAAATGAAACTTCGGCCGACCTTCAATTGGAGGTCAGATATGTCTTTTAAAGGGAAACTGTGGAGGCGAAAACTGATTCAAAAAAAGAAGAAAGCAGAAAAGGCTGAAATAGAGACCTATTTAAATAACGTTGCAAATATACGACAAATATTTGAGACCCCTTTTGGATTATTTTATTTTATAATCAATTACTTACCAAACCTTATGGAAAATCGTCAAATTATATGGAGAATTATCAATTATTTTTTCTTCAAGTGTAACATTTTGATTATTTTCGGAACCAATATGTCAAATAATTTTATTCTGTAATGAAAAAGAAACTACTTTCCGCAGCAACGGTCGCTTTTTTGAGCGTACTGGTTAATGCGCAGCAAATTAAATTCGAAGAGTACGATTTACCAAATGGACTTCATGTTATCTTACATCAGGACAATTCTGCTCCTGTAGTAACAACAGGAGTTATGTATCATGTTGGAGCAAAAGATGAAGATCCAGGAAGATCTGGATTCGCTCACTTCTTTGAGCACTTGCTTTTCGAAGGAACTCCTAACATCAAAAGAGGTGATTGGTTCAAAATTGTATCTTCCAATGGTGGAGCTAACAATGCCAACACGACCAATGACAGAACTTATTACTACGAAACTTTCCCTTCCAATAACGAACAATTAGGACTTTGGATGGAAGCTGAGAGAATGAAACATGCTGTCATTAACCAAGTTGGTGTTGATACTCAAAGAGAAGTTGTTAAAGAAGAAAAGAGAATGCGTATGGACAACCAACCTTACGGTAACCTTTTCAACGCGATCTTGTCCAATATGTTCACCAACAGCCAGTACCATTGGTCAACCATCGGATCTATTGAAGACCTTAACGCTGCTAAATTGGAAGAGTTTCAAGCTTTTTATAAAAAATTCTACGTTCCTAACAATGCTACTTTAGTAGTTGCTGGTGATATCAAGCCAGAACAAACTAAAGAGTGGATTAAGGCTTACTATGGTGGAATTCCAAAAGGAACAGTTTATCCATTGAAATACGTTAAAGACGCTCCTATCACTCAACAAAAAGAAGTTAATGTTTACGATCCTAATATCCAACTTCCAGCATATATCTACGCTTACAGAACTCCTGCCAATACAGAAAGAGATTCTAAAGTATTGGATATGGTATCAGCATATTTAAGTGGAGGAAAGTCTTCTGTTTTGTACAAAAAATTAGTAGACGAACAAAAGAAAGCTCTAGAGGTTTCTGCTAACAGTATCGGATTCGAGAAAGAAGGTGTTTTTGCATTTTTTGCAATCCCTATGGGAACAACGCCTCAAAAAGAACTAGAAAAAGTTATCGATGAGGAAATTAAGAAAATGCAAACAACGTTGATTTCTGAAGAAGATTATCAAAAACTTCAGAATCAATTCGAAAATCAGTTTGTTAACGCTAACTCGTCTATTCAAGGTATCGCTCACTCTTTGGCTGACAGCCATGTTTTGAAAGGTAACACCAACCTTATTAATACCGAAATCGATATTTATAGAGGTATTACCCGTCAAGACATTATGAATGCGGCTAAAAAATATCTTAACAGCAACCAAAGAATGATTATTAACTATCTACCTGAAAAAAAGTAAAACAATGAAAAGAAATATCAAATATATTGCAGTAGCATTCTTAATTTCTGGTTTTGTTTCGGCTCAAAAGATTGACCTTAACCAGATGCCTAAAGCAGGACCTACTCCTACCATCAATATTGCACAACCAAAATCTTTTAAACTTAAAAATGGTTTAACAGTAATGGTTGTAGAAAACAACAAATTACCTAGAGTCAATGTATCTCTTTCTATGGACAGACCCCCTTTTTATGAAGGAAACATCGCGGGAGTTAGCGAGATTATGGCTGGACAATTAGGCGAAGGAACTACCAAAATGAACAAAGAAGCATTCAACAAAAGAGTTGACTTCTTGGGAGCCAACCTAAGCTTTTCTTCAGGGGGCGCTTATCTTAATACCCTTTCCAAGTATTTCCCAGAAATGTTAGGAATGATGTCTGATGCGATTAAGAATCCAATCTTCTCAGAAGAAGAAATTCAGAAAAGCAAAGACAGAATGATTGAAGGTCTTAAAACTGAAGAAAAAAGTGCAGACGCAATCGCTTCTAGAGTTTCTAGAGCTTTAACTTACGGTAAAAATACAGAGAGAGGAGAGTTCGAAACAGAAGAGTCCATCAAAGCGATCACTGTTGCTGACGTTAAGAATAACTATTCTAAATATTACGCACCTGACAACGCTTATCTGGTTGTTGTTGGTGACGTTAAATTCAATGATGTTAAAAATTTAATTGAAAAGAATTTTAGCGATTGGAAGAAAGCCAATACCAAATATGATGTTTTGAAACCTGCCAATAATGTTGCAGCTACAGAAATCAATATTGTTGACGTTCCTAATGCTGTACAGTCTGTAATTGATATTGGTAACTTACACGATGTTAAAACCAACAATCCTCAATTTTTCGCAGCAAAATTAGCTAACTTCATTCTTGGAGGTGGTGGTGAAGCAAGATTATTCATGAATCTTAGAGAGAAAAACGGTTTCACTTATGGAGCTTATTCTTCTCTATCAACAGGAAAATATAATTCGGACTTTTCAGCTGGAGCAAGCGTAAGAAACCAAGTAACTGACAAAGCTGTTGTCGAATTCATGAATGAACTTAAGGCTATTAATACTGTAAAACCAGAAGAATTAGCGAATGCGAAAGCAAAATTAAAAGGTGATTTCATCCGTTCTTTGGAGAAACCTGAAACCATTGCAACATTTGCAGTTAGTAAAGAAACTAACGCGCTTCCAGATAACTTCTATACCAACTATCTGAAGTCTATTGATGCAGTAACTCTTGCAGACGTTACCAAAGCTGTTAACGCTACAATTTTCCCTAACAAAGAGAGAATCTTCGTTGCAGGAAAAGTTTCTGAAATTGCAGAAGGTCTTGAAAAACTAGGATACCCTGTTAAATATTTTGATAGCAAAGCTAATCCAGTTGCAAAACCGGAAGCTAAGAAAATGGACGCTAGCGCAACTGTTGCAAGTATTACTGATAAATATATCGCTGCAATTGGTGGAAAAGCCGCTTTAGAAAAGATTAACTCCTACACCACCAATGGAAATATGTCAATGCAAGGACAAAGCATTGATGTCAAAACTATTCTAGCAAAAGGTGGAAAAGAGGCAACTCTGGTAACAGTTGGCGGAATGACCGTTAACAAAGAAGTTTTTGACGGACAAAAAGGTTACGCTGAACAAATGGGTCAGAAGGAAGAAATGACAGCTGAGCAAATTGCAGAGAAGAAGAAAAACACGCAAGTTTTCAAAGAACTTGGTTTCAATAACGCTGACTATAAAGTAGCTGGAATTGAGAAAATCAACGGAGAAGATTCTTACGCCATCAAAGGTGGTAATACAACTTACTACTATAGTGTAAAAACTGGCCTTAAAACAGGAGAAACCAACAAAATTTCTTCACCACAAGGAGAATTCGAAATTCCTCAGACTTTTGGAGACTATAAAGAAGTAAATGGTATCAAATTGCCTCATACGATTACTGTTAATCAAATGGGAATGGAAATGGTAATGAAGGTTACTTCTTACGAGTTCAACAAAGCGACAGACGCTGATTTCAAATAATCTTTGAATAGAAATTATATAAAAAAACGGTAACTTCGGTTGCCGTTTTTTTATTTTAAAACCAATTATTTTGTGGTTGAGTAAAAAAAGGTTAAATTTGCCACTCTAAAATTGAATCATAAAAATGGGCACAATATTTACTTTATTCATGGTACTAATCATCATCGCTTGCGTACTTTTGGTGATAATTATTATGGCACAAAACCCAAAAGGAGGAGGTCTTTCGGGAACATTCGGAGGTGCTTCTTCAGCACAATTTGGTGTACAAAGAACCAATGACTTTATGGAAAAGGCAACTTGGACATTAGGAATTACTATTGGTGTACTATGTTTATTAAGTGTTATTCTTACAGCAGACCCTGCTCAAATGGCAGCAGCTAAAAAGAAAGCGACTACGGAGCAAACAACAAAGCAAGATGGAGCTAAAGAAACAAAAACTCCAACAAAAGAAACTCCAGCTAAAGGAAAATAAGAAAAAATCTAGTAGTAATATTAAAAGCACCTCAATCGAGGTGCTTTTTTAGTTTTATTCATTTTTTTT
>NZ_JBYVEB010000154.1:0-4874 GCF_058117085.1 Chryseobacterium sp. CG10_8
CCTGCAACTGCCATTGAACAAAATCTCGTGTTTAATTAACTCGGACTTGAGTGAATAAAAAAGAAACTGAATCCAGACCAAACTTTATTGAAAATAAGGTCTGAATTCATTTTCTACTTAACTGACTGAAAAAAAATCCGAATCTAAATTGAACCGAATTTATTCAACGACAGTTTCGGCAACGAATTGGACAAACTTTGCGCATAACGATGTGAGTATTAGAATGAAGAACTGTGCGAATAAAGTCGGATTGAAAATTGGAACAAAAACTTTGAGTTAATAATGCTGAAAAATGCGCTGGAATAAGAGAAGCGTGAATAAAACACTTTAAATTGGAGTAAAATTTTGCTAAAAAAACGAAAATCGCTTCGCTCAAAAATCCAGAATTTTTTGTAACGGAAAAATTTTTGGAATTTAACGCAATAATATTCTTTAAACTTGCTGAAAATCAAAAACTCTGGAAAAAGCTTTGTGGAAAGAGGCGCTGCAGGTAACAATGTATTGCCAAAAGACGGGGTTGAATTCTGAATTGAAATATTTTTCACATTTTGACCGCAAAAAACGCTTTTTATTTTCTTTTTTTTATAAATTTACAAAAACAAAAAGCGTTTTTTGCTGGTTCGGAAAAAGTTGAACTTTTCGTTCGTAAAAGCCCGTCCTTCGGCAATACTCGCTCGTTACCCGCCATATTAGGAAAGACAATGCAAAGACAAACAATACAGACAAATTACTTGCAGACTATGAGCTGGTTCAACGACACGCTTGTTGACTGGACAAGTGCTGGAAAACAATATTTCACAAATGGACAGATAAAGGAAATTGGTAAGTATTCTTTTGCGTTCAATTTTGACAGCTCGGTAATATCTGACAGTGGAGAATACGCTGTTATATATCAAAAATTAGGAACGAAAGGACTACTTCTAAAAAATGGAGAAATTCTAAGAGAAATTAATCGTTCATATTATCAAGCTGACGTTTACGAATATCCTGTTGCCTTTGTGACAGCTAAAAATGGAAAAACTTATTTAATCCATTGTCCGACTGAATACTGCCGAATTGACTTTGAAGAAGTTGAAACAGGAGAAATAGTTACAAAACACGCAGATAGAAAACCTTCTGACTTTTTCCATTCACGTATTGAAATAAGCCCAGACAACACGACTTTTATAAGTAAAGGCTGGGCTTGGCATCCATATGACTTTGTTGAATTTTTTGACATAGAAGAATGTATTCAAAATCCATTGCTTCTGGACAAAGGCAAAATATCTCCAGACGTAGATGCCGAAATTTGTACTGCTAGCTACATTAACAATGACTTGATTTTAATCGGTTCTCCTAACGATACAGAACCATTCAATCACGAACCATCTGACAAATTAAAAAACGGACAAGTAGCAATTTGGAATATTAAGACAAACACTATTACAGGCATAGTTTCTACAAACTTTACTATTGGCGGACACTTGACAGTAATTGATGAAAAATATGCTTGGGATTTATTTGACTATCCCAAAATTGTAAACTATAAAACTGGACAAATTGAAGAAAAATTGGAAGACATTCTTACTGGGCAACAAGTATCTTCAATCATACATCATCTTGACGATTTACCAAAAATTGCATTCAATCGTAAGACAAAACAAGTAGCAATATCAAACAAAGACAAAATTGAAATACTTACTAAATAAAAATACGGCAGGTAACAGTGTATTAGCAAAAGCGGGCTTGAATACTCAAATTGAAAATTTGAATATTCTTCGCCGCCACTGCTTTTCGGTTTCGTTATTTTTTTGTAATTTCACTTCACCGAAAAAGCATTGGCTCAGTTTGGTTGAAAATTGAACTTTGACTCCGTCGAACCACTTCGTTAGGTTTCAGTTCACTTTTCGCCCGCCTTCGCTAATACTTTTTCGTTACCTGCAACTGCCATTGAACAAAATTTCGTGTTTAATTAACTCGGACTTGAGTGAATAAAAAAGAAACTGAATCCAGACCAAACTTTATTGAAAATAAGGTCTGAATTCATTTTCTACTTAACTGACTGAAAAAAAATCCGAATCTAAATTGAACCGAATTTATTCAACGACAGTTTCGGCAACGAATTGGACAAACTTTGCGCATAACGATGTGAGTATTAGAATGAAGAACTGTGCGAATAAAGTCGGATTGAAAATTGGAACAAAAACTTTGAGTTAATAATGCTGAAAAATGCGCTGGAATAAGAGAAGCGTGAATAAAACACTTTAAATTGGAGTAAAATTTTGCTAAAAAAACGAAAATCGCTTCGCTCAAAAATCCAGAATTTTTTGTAACGGAAAAATTTTTGGAATTTAACGCAATAATATTCTTTAAACTTGCTGAAAATCAAAAACTCTGGAAAAAGCTTTGTGGAAAGAGGCGCTGCAGGTAACAATGTATTGCCAAAAGACGGGGTTGAATTCTGAATTGAAATATTTTTCACATTTTGACCGCAAAAAACGCTTTTTATTTTCTTTTTTTTATAAATTTACAAAAACAAAAAGCGTTTTTTTGCTGGTTCGGAAAAAGTTGAACTTTTCGTTCGTAAAAGCCCGTCCTTCGGCAATACTCGCTCGTTAGCGGTAAGCCAAAAAAAACGTTCGTACCAAAAAAACTCAAAGATGATTAAGTCAATCGATGTAAAAAATGTCGCAACATATGATGAAATAGGTGTAAAAATAAACGACTTAAAAAAAATCAATTTTATTTATGGAGCAAATGGTTGTGGAAAAACCACAATTTCAAATTTGATTTATAATAATGATAATTCCAAATTTCCTGATTGTTCAGTAACTTGGCAAAATGATTTGACATTGAATGTTTTAGTTTATAATAAAGAATTTAGAGAAAGAAATTTTGGCAAAGGAAAACTAAACGGAGTTTTTACACTTGGCGAAGCAACTGCAGAACAAATAAAAGCAATTGAGGAAAAAAGTGATAAACTTAAAATAATCAAAGCTGAAGGAATAAAGAAAAAAGAAACGCTAGAAACCCAAAAAACGACAAAAGAAACACTAGAAAACGAATTTAAGGAGGTGACTTGGTCGAAAGTTTACAAGAAATTTGAGCCAAATTTTAAGGATGCCTTTGTAGGAAAATTGCAAAAAGAATCATTTAAAAACAAACTTTTAGAAGAATCAAAATCCAATACAGCAACATTAGAAACGTTTGAGAATTTAAAAGAAAAGGCACAAACAATATTTGGAGAACAACCTCAAAGAATTGAACCAATAAGTCAAATTTCGTTCGAAAGAGTATTGGAAATAGAAACTAATGAAATATGGAAAAAAATTATTGTCGGAAAAGCAGATGTAGATATTGCGAAGTTAATTCAAAAATTGAATATCAATGATTGGGTAAATCAAGGACGAGATTATATCGAAGACGATACTTGTCCATTTTGTCAAGAAAAAACAATAACTAACGACTTCAAAAATCAGTTAGAAAGTTTCTTCGATGAAACTTATTTGAATGATATAAACTCACTCAAAGTGCTGAAACAAGAATATAGTACTTTGACACAAAATATCATAAATCAATTAAATGCAATTGAAATAAACCAAAAGACATTAAACAATACAAAAATTGATATTGATAAATTTTCAGCATTTTTAAAAACATTGATAAGTCAAAACACAACCAATAGCGAATATCTAAGTAATAAAATCAAAGAACCTAGCAGAAGCATTGAATTAATATCAATAAAAGAACAATCTGATTTAATTGTTGGATTAATTACTCAAGCCAACAAAGAAATTCAAAAACATAATAACATTGTAGCCAATTACAATACAGAAAGAAGTAATCTAATCAAAGCCATTTGGAAATACGTAATTGAAGAATACAAAACTGAAATATTGACTTTTAACAGCAAAAAAGATGGTTTAGAAAAAGGTATTGCAAGTTTAGAAACACAACTCAGTGAAAAGCAAAATGAGTACAGAAAGTTGGATGCTGAAATCAAAAATTTAAGCAAGAACGTTACAAGTATTCAACCAACTATAGATGAAATCAACCGACTCTTAAAATCATACGGATTTTTAAACTTTGAAATTGTTCCTGCACAAGAAGATGGATTTTATCAAATTCAACGTGAAGACGGCACAATTGCAGAATCTACTTTAAGTGAGGGCGAAATAACCTTTATCACTTTTCTGTATTTTTTGCAATTGGCAAAAGGTGGAATTTCTAAAGACGAAGTAAACAATGAAAGAGTTCTAATTGTTGATGACCCAATTTCAAGTTTAGATAGTAATGTTTTGTTTGTTGTCAGTACACTTTTAAAGGATATTATTAAGTCCATTAAGGCAGAGAATGGCAACATCAAACAGCTTATTTTATTAACACACAATGTTTATTTTCACAAAGAAGTTTCTTTTATTGACGGCAGAACAAATATTTGTAATAAAACGAATTTTTGGATATTAAGAAAAAATGACAAAGTAACTAGTTTACAATGTTTTGGAATGGAAAACCCAATTCAATCTTCGTATGAACTACTTTGGCAAGAATTAAAAAGTGATGAAATAAAGTCGAGTATGACAATTCAAAACATAATGCGTAGAATAATTGAAAACTATTTCAAACTACTCGGAAAATATGGAGATGACGATTTAATTTTAAAATTTAAAACGAAAGAAGAACAAGAAATTTGTCGTTCTTTGATTTCTTGGATTAATGACGGTTCACACAGTATTAATGACGATTTATTTATTGAACTTCAAGACAGAACAATCGAAGCATACAAAAAAGTATTTAAAGATATTTTTGTTTTGACTAAGCACGAAGGACATTACAATATGATGATGGATATAACAGAAGAAATTAAATAAAAAATATGGCCTACCGCTAACAGT
>NZ_JBYVEB010000155.1:0-4788 GCF_058117085.1 Chryseobacterium sp. CG10_8
AAATAAAAATGCATAAAAAAAAGCGTTTCTTTTCGAAACGCTTTCTATTTTTTATAAAGTCTTAAACTGTTCTAAGAACCTTGCATCATTCTCGAAGAACATTCGGATGTCACCAATCTGATGTAATAACATCACAATTCTTTCGATTCCCATTCCGAAGGCATAACCAGAATATTTATCAGGATCAATGTTCACATTTTTAAGAACAGCAGGATCAACCATTCCGCAACCCATGATCTCCAACCAACCGGTACCTTTCGTAATTCGGTAATCTGTTTCAGAATTTAATCCCCAATAAACATCTACTTCTGCACTTGGCTCAGTAAATGGAAAATAAGAAGGTCTCAATCTAATTTTTGATTTTCCAAAAAGTTCCGTTGTGAAAAACTGAAGGGTCTGCTTAAGGTCAGCAAAACTTACCTTCTCGTCGATATACAAACCTTCAATCTGGTGAAAAATACAGTGCGAACGCGCAGAAACAGCTTCATTTCTAAAAACTCGTCCAGGAGCCAAAATCCTAATCGGAGGTTCGTTATTCTCCATATATCGAATCTGCACCGATGAAGTATGTGTTCTCAACAAAACATCTGGATCTTTCTCAATAAAGAAAGTATCTTGCATATCTCTTGCAGGATGATGTTCTGGCAAGTTAAGCGCTGTAAAATTATGCCAATCATCTTCAATTTCTGGACCGTCTGCAACGGCAAAACCAATGGATTTGAAGATATCAATAATCCTATTTTTTACCAAATTAATAGGATGTCTGGTTCCTAATTCCAACGGAAAACCAGGCTTTGTCAAATCTTCTTTAACTTCTATAATCGTAGAAGCAGAAGCTTCTTTCAAAGCATCTAATTTATCCGAAACCGCTTGCTTAAGTGTATTAATCTTCTGTCCGAATTCCTTTTTCTGATCATTGGGAACGTTTTTGAACTGTGCAAAAATTTCAGTCAGAATTCCTTTTTTTCCATTAAATTTAATTCGGAACTGCTCTATTTCCTCAGAATTTGAAGATTGAAATTTCTCGACTTCAGCCAAATACAACTCTATCTGTTCTATCATCCTTAACGTTTTCTTATAAAGTGCAAAATTACGATTTTAATATGAATTAGTCTCGTCAACAAGCACAAAAAAAAGTCACCTCGTAAGGCAACTTTTTTTTTAGAAATATCTTTGTCTTCTGTCTAAGCTCCTTTTGTTGCCTTAATACTCACCTGAATGTTGACTTCATTTTTAATCACACCATTCTCCAATGGCGCTTGAAAATTAACACCAAAATCTTCGCGATTAATATCTTTCGGCTCTGTTGCGATGGTCACATTAGCTCCATCTACCGTAACATTAGCACGCAATTGCAATGGTTTGGTCACTCCTTTTATTGTAAGATTACCATCCAAAACCGTATTGTAATCTCCTCCTTCAACCGCATCTCCCACTTTCGTAATTTCGTAAGTGGCTGTTGGAAATTTTTCTACTTCGAAGAAATCACCTGCCTTCAGATGTCCCTCTAACTTTGCTTTCTGTTCTGCGTCATCCTTTAAATCCACTGATTCCAAAGAATTCATATTTGCAACAAATTTTCCGCTCTCCAATTTCCCATCCTTCACCGTGATGGTTCCTTCAGAAAAATCAATAGTTCCGAAATGGCCAGTACTTTCGGACTTCAATATTTTGTATCCCTTCCACTCGATTTTACTATTGGTAGTATCTACTGCATATTGTTCTCCATCATTAGTCGTAGCTACTTCTTGAGACTCACTTGTTGGTTTCTTATCGTCCTTGCACGAAATCAAAACCACCGATAATAGAGAAATTGCTAATGCAGAAATTAAGACTTTTTTCATTTTTGGTTTTATGATTTTATAAAATTTTTGGCTAAACTAAGAATTTTTCCTTGTTCTTAAATGGTAGTCCTTCAAAATTTGTAGATGGAAACAAAAGAAAATCTTAATTTTGCAGAATGCTTTTAGAAATCAAGAATTTATATTTCTCGTACGACCAAGAACAAAAATTGTTCAACAACCTTAATTTAAGGATTGATGAAGGAAAAATTATTGCACTTGCGGGTGAAAGTGGGTGTGGAAAATCGACTCTTCTTAGCTTAATCTATGGACTTTTGGATTGGGAAAGCGGCGATATTTTGCTTGAAGGAAAAAAGTTACTCGGACCAAAAGAAAATATTGTTCCTGGTGAAAGCGACATGAAATTCGTAGCTCAAAACTACGACCTGATGCCTTATTCAACGGTTTATGACAACGTAGGGAAATTTATATCTAATATTAATCTAAAAGCAAAACGCGAAAGAGTTCTTGAACTTTTAAAAGTCGTAGGATTAGAAGAATATGCAGACCAAAAACCAAAATTCTTAAGTGGTGGAGAACAACAAAGAGTCGCAATCGCTCGTGCACTTTCGGTAATGCCAAAACTTTTACTTTTAGATGAACCCTTTAGTAATCTTGATTTTTCGAGGAAAATCATTTTGAGGGAACGCCTTTTTAATTATGTCAAAGAGAAAAATATTTCCTTAATTATTTCGACCCACGAAATACAGGAAGTAATGCCTTGGTTGGATCAAATTATCATTTTGCAAGAAGGAAGATTGATACAAAACGATAGTCCAGAAGACACCTACAATAGCCCTTACAACCATTATGTAGCAAGGCTATTCGGAGAAGTTAATACTTTCAGTGATGAAGAAATGAAGTCCATGAACATTCCCCGAATGTTCTATTATCCAGACCAAATTTCAATTTCTGATGAAGGTGAAACGGTAAACATTTTGGAAAGCCGGTTTTCTGGAAGCCATTTTTGGAACAAAGCACAATTAAAAGGAAAAGAAATCGTTATTTATTCAAAAGAAAAATTAGACGGCGAAAAGAAAATTTCATTTAGTTAAGCTCATTTCGGCATAAGTTTTGAAATCACTTTTCTCAGAACTTTACTATTACTATTACAAACCGCACAAGGAAATTTTTGGTTAATTCTCTTTCTGCCTTTGGACAAAAATTAGCGCCGTTGCAATTATGTCCGTGAAAGATAACCCTGCCAAATCTTTCCTTTTTTTGTTTGCTCATAGTTTCTAATCTGCGAAAATTAAAAAATTGTATTTTTGCGAAGGAAAATTTTCTTCATGAAGTATCTTATTCTTTGTCTGATTAGCGCTTTGCTATTGTCTATTTCGTGGCCGACTTATGGCGTCCCATATTTTATATTCGTGGCGCTCATCCCGCTCCTATTGGCAGAGCACGAAATTTCAAAATTTTCAAAAATAAAAAAGAAAGGCTGGGCAATTTTCGGATTATCATACCTTACCTTTATTATATGGAATATTGTTACAACAGGTTGGCTGTATGGTTCCAAAACCCCTGATGGAAGTAACTCTATTGCAGCGGTAGCTATCCCTGTTTTTGCAAATTCTTTGCTTTATTCGTTGGTTTTCCAGTGCTATCATTGGTTCAAAAAAATCAAAGGCACTTATTGGGGACTAGCCTTTTTTATTGCGATCTGGATGAGTTTCGAAAAATTTCACATGGCTTGGGAGTTTACTTGGCCTTGGCTTAATCTCGGAAATGTATTTGCAGAAAATCCAAAAATCATACAATGGTATGATACACTTGGAGCAACAGGTGGAAGCTTCTGGATTCTTATTGTTAATGTTTTCGGGTTTTATACTTTGAGAATTTGGGAAGCAGGACGTATCAGGAAGGATTTAATAAAAAATCTTTCCATTTTTACTGCACTTATTATCCTTCCGATGATTATCTCGGTCGTCAAATATCAACAATTCGACGAAAAGCCTATTGGGGAAGTCAATGTACTTTTATTACAGCCAGAATTAGATCCTTATGCCGAGAAATATCAACAAGATAGCATTAGTATTACCAATGATTTAATCCAATTAGCGCAGGAAAATTCTCACGGCAAAATAGATTTTTATATCGCACCTGAAACTGCGCTCCCAGGAAAAGGAAGTTTTTCTGAAAAAGGCTTCCATAAGAGTGCTTTATTGGACAACCTAAGTCAATTCCTGAAACAGCATCCAAAATCAGTTATGGTTACAGGAATTTCTTCTCATCAGTTTTTTAGAGGCACAGAAAGCCATCCTTCTAATGCATATGAAATCGGACCAGACGTTTGGGTAGAAGGCTATAATACCGCAATACAAATTGACCAAAACAAAAAAATCGAAATCTATCACAAAGGAAAATTGGTTCCTGGAGTTGAGATATTTCCCTACATGAATTTTCTAAAACCACTCCTGGGAGATGCAATGCTTAACTTCGGAGGGACTATAGCTTCTTTAGGAATCGACGAGGAAAGAACAACGTTCACCAATCATTATAATAAAGGTAAATTGGCACCTATTATATGTTACGAAAGTATCTATGGAGAATTTGTAACTGACTATGTCAAAAAGGGCTCCAATTTCTTAGCAATTGTAACCAATGACTCGTGGTGGGGAGTAACCGAAGGTCATCGACAACTCTTGGCTTACGCAAGAATGAGAGCTATCGAAACCAGAAGAGAAATTGCGCGTTCTGCCAATAGTGGAATTTCAGCACACATCGATGCCAAAGGTGAAGTCTTAGAAAGCACTTTCTATGGTGAAAAAACAGCACTTCCTGCCACCATCAAATTGTATGATGGAGAAACTTTCTACACCAGAAGTGGTGACCTTTTATCCCGTATCTCTATATTCGCTTTGGACTTCATGTTATTCTACACTTTTATTAAGTGGGTGATGAAAAAAACTTCGAATAAGACTTCCTAAAGAGATTATTTCATAAA
>NZ_JBYVEB010000156.1:0-4513 GCF_058117085.1 Chryseobacterium sp. CG10_8
CAAAATTAACAGAGACGGCTCTATTGTTTTAGCAGGAACAAGTGCTGAAGACTTAGGAAAAGAAAACTGGAAGATTGTTAAACTGGGTGATAAAGATTTAGAAGACTTAATCGAAGAATTACCGATTAAGATTTATCCTAATCCAGTGGATGATTATTGTTATGTTGAGATAGGATTTAAGTTCGAAGATGCTGTGATTGATTTATATGACATGAGTGGAAAACATATCCAATCTACTGCTTCTAAAAACCGTGTTACCAAGATTAACACCGCCGGACTTATTCAAGGCGCTTACATCATCACCGTGAAAACCAACAATAACCAGTCCGCTAATTCTAAAATTATTAAAAAGTAAAAAAACACAATTATGAGAAAGATAATTTTCTTGGTAGTATTAGCCTTATTTTCCAGAACTTCTCTAATATCCCAATCTCTGGCAAACTCAACAGATATGCCAAGTTCTCCAGAGGCAAGTAGTTTAAGAAAATTTGGTGAAATTCCAGTCAATCTATATACCGGTACTCCAGAGATAACAATTCCAATTGATGAAATTAAGGGAAAAGAAAAATCTCTACCTATATTTCTCCAATATGACGCTTCTGGAATAAGGGTAAATGATATCGCAACCTGGGTGGGATTAGGCTGGAATCTAAATGCAAGCGGTGTAATAACAAAGAATATAGTGGGGAAACCCGATTATAGAGTTACAACAAATATCAATTACTCATCACTTACATCAGATTCTTACAATAATTACTTAGTAATTCAGAATCTTTTTAATGTAACTTTAAAGAACGGAAATAGTTACGATACCCCATTAATGAACAGTTTTACCGGATTTTTTAGTAGTTATTTAACTGGTGCCAAAGATATAGAATTAGACTATTACACTATTAATACATGTGATGGCCTTAATGCAAGTTTTTACATACATCCGACAACAAAGATGATTTATTTTCTAGAAGAAAATGGGTTAAAGGGAAGTTTTACAACCACTCAATTCCCAGAACAAGATATTTCCGCTTTTACAATAACAAAAAGTGATGGCACAATATATTATTTCACTAATAAAGAAACCACTAAAGTTGAATACCAAAATTACAATGATGAAATTTCACAATATTACTCTGCGTGGTACCTTACAAAAATAGAATCTGGCTCCAAGAAAGATAAGTTCACATTCGAATACACGCCAACTGACTGGTGGACGACTCCACAAAATATGGGCAGTAATGATAATTGGGGCGATACTGTTTCTAGTAGACAATCAAGTGACGTAATCACTACTAGGGGGACCTCTCCAATCACAAGCACCTATCTTGTTAAGCAACCTTATTTATCCTCGATTTCTTACAATGAGACCGTAATGGCTACTTTCAATTTAGCAAATGTTGAAAGAGCAGACTTGAGGGGTAGGGCAGCATTAAATAGCATCATTACTCCTAAAAATCACATTCAATTTCTGTACTCTTATTTCGGCAGCCCTAATTCCACAAACGAAAAGGACAAGAGGTTAAAATTAGATTTGATAAATTTTAAAACCATTTCACCTAACCCTGAAATAGTAGATACTTATCAATTTACATATGAGTCACCAAATTCAATCCCTCCTAGAGGTTCGTTCTCTCAAGATTACTGGGGATACTTTAATGGACAAAATAACAATACGCTAGTGCCAAGAGTCAAAAAGAACTCAATTGAATATTTTGAAGGAGCAAATAGAAGTGCTTTTGAAAATTTTGCAAAAATTGGCACATTAAAAAAGATAACTCATCCAACAAAGGGAGAGACAGAATTTTTTTACGAGTCGAATAGTTTAAAGGTTCCATTAAAACTATTTGAAAACCATCTAACAATAAACGGAATCTATACAGCAGGCTCAATAACTGGAGGTCAAGATTCTACGGATCAATATAGATTCCTACAATGTGATGATGAGATATCATATGCTCCAAAAAGCGGCTTTTTTCGATTCTACATAGAGGCTCCTGGAACTGTAATATTCGAGGCTACAGCTTCTGCATCTTCAAATCAGTATCAATCAGTCAGTAGAATAATAATTGGTCAGTGCCTAGGCCCAAACGGAAGATGTCTTCCTTCCTCACAAGGAAACAATTTTTGTGCTATGCAACAGGAAGCTCTAATAAGCAAATCAACTACATTTGTACAGTCTATAACGCTATCACCTGGATGGTATTATGCGCTGTTAATGAATAATAATCCTAATGTTACCTTAACTCTCACCTATGAAAAAAACTTGACTGATAATGTTTCTCAGGAAGAATCCAAAGTAGGGGGATTAAGGGTACATAAAATTGTTAATCGAACAAATGACACCAATCAATCCTACGAAAAATTTTTTTACTATGATGATTTAGAAAAAGAAATAAATATTTCAACAGGTATACTAGAGTCTGGAAAAACTAGTGGGGAGGCTCACTTTGTACCATCATTTCATAAGACCGAATTTCGAAGTTATGCAAACACTACACCTTACCTATGCGGTGCTGATATTCATTATACTTATCTAAATAGGTTCGCCTCTAACGGAAATATCAATCTATTTGGTACGCCCTATATTGGCTATTCTCATGTGACTGAAATAAATTATGTAAACAATCAGTTCAACGGCTACGTTATTAATAGTTTTTTCAATGTAACAGGTATAGAAAGAATGCCATCATATAGCAGCCCGATTGTCAAATCTAATATTTTACTTGGCAAACTAATTAAAAAAAGGGCATATGATAGTAATAGAATAAAGATAACAGAAGAAAGAAATAGGTATGGTGTAACTAGTAATATAAACTCTTTTGTGAATAGTGGATACTTGAACCAATCGGATCACTTAATTTTGAATAAACATGCTTATATTCAAAATAACTCTAATCTCCAATCTACTTTTAGATATTCAACTTTCATGCTCTCAACAATCACGAATCAATGTTCTGAAATTTTACCATATTCAAATGGAGTTACATTTATGAATTACTCTCCTTTACCTCAGACTACTTCATTTCAACCTATCCCCTATCAAAGTAGGAGTATACAACTAATACAAAGAGATATCGAAGAGAACTTTAGTAAAGTACCTGAAAATAATACTAAAACTACAAAATCAAGATATAAAAACGAATATGATTTAATATACCCTTTCCTTCTAAAAAAACAAACGATTACACATCCTGATGATACTCAAACCGAAAAGAAATATTTGTATGCTCACGACAAGAATAATCAAAAATTGATTACTGCATATTTTTTGGAGGTTCCGTTAGAAATCGTCACAAAAAAGAAAATTGACAGTACTGATATCGTAGGAAAATTAATCTCAAGAGAAGAATACAAATTTGATAATCTTGGAAATTTGTTTCAGACTTCAAAAATCAATTACGATATTTCAACAAATAATGTTTCCAAAGAAGTAAATTTCGAATATGATTTATATGGAAACATTACAAAATACTATTCAATTGGAGAGACTCCCATCCATATTATCTGGGGGTATAATGCAAGATATCCAATTCTTAAGATTGTTGGAGAAAGTCTTGAACAATTGAATGGAGTTCGTCAAAAGATATTTAATTTACAGAGTTTGTCAGATTTAGATATTGATTTTCAGTCGGAACAAGACTTATTAATGGCATTAGATACCTTTAGAAGAGACCCTCTGTTAGCTAACTACCAAATCACCACCTATACCTACGACCCACTCATTGGAGTACGGAGTATTACACCTCCTTCAGGAATCAGAGAGTATTACATTTATGACACCGCCAACAGACTACAAAAAATTGTAGATGTTAATAACAAGACTTTGAAAGAATTCCAATACCACTACAAACCATAAAAACACAAAATCATGAAAAGAATTATCACCCTATTCAGTGTATTGTTTGTAGCAGGAACTTCTTTTGCTCAAACTACTGCTACTGTACCTAGCGCAAATGAAAACTATGTTTACACCAAAACGTATTTGGATGATCCAACAGGGGAGAATCCTAAGAAAGAAGAAACCGTCCAATATTTTGACGGTTTAGGACGTCCTAAGCAAATAGTGAATGTGAAAGCTTCTCCAACAGGAAAAGACGTGGTTACTCATATAGAATATGACCAGTTCGGAAGACAGGTCAAAGACTATTTACCGATTCCACAGAGCGGATCGGCTAACGGGGCTATCTACGCTTCTCCGCTTGGAAACGCTACTAGTATTTATGGAAACGAAAAGATCTATGCAGAAAAGATCTTAGAAAACTCACCATTAGACAGAATCCAACAGCAAATCCAAGTGGGAACCGCTTGGGCAACCCATCCTGTACAATTTGGTTATGATGCCAATGTAGCTAATGAAGTTAAAAAGTTTGTAACTACTACCACTTGGGCCAATAATGCCACCTCTTCGGTTCTTAAGATAGATGCAACAAACAGTTTTTATCCAGCGAATCAACTTTATAAAAATACCGTAACCGATGAAGATGGCAATGTAAGTATAGAATTCAAAAACGGTCAAGGA
>NZ_JBYVEB010000157.1:0-4485 GCF_058117085.1 Chryseobacterium sp. CG10_8
TTGAATGAGGAAAAGCGACTACTATTAGTCGCTTTTTTTTATATACCTTTTTATCTTCCATCTTCCATCTTCCAACCTCTAACCTTATAAAATCATACTCAACTGAATTCTTTTTCTGGCTTCATCTATTTCGACTACTTTTACCTGAACGTGTTGATGGAGTTTGACTACTTCGTTAACGTCGGAAACAAAACCTTCTTTCAGTTGGGAAATATGAACCAATCCACTTTCTTTAATTCCAATGTCAACAAAGCATCCGAAAGCGGTAATATTATTAACAATTCCTGGAAGAATCATTCCTGTTCTTACGTCTTTCAGAGATTTTACATTAGGGTCGAATTCGAAAATTTTGGCATTTTTTCTTGGGTCGATTCCGGGTTTTTCTAATTCTTTTACAATGTCTTTAATACCCAAAATTCCAATGTCATCGGAGATGTATTTTTCTAAATTGAGTTGAGCAATTTTTTCTTTATTCCCAATTAAAGTTTCGGTTTTTAAGCCTAAATCTTTGGCCATTTTTTCAACAATAGCATAAGCTTCTGGATGTACTGCAGAATCGTCTAATGGATTTTTAGCATTCTTAATTCTAACAAACGCTACCGCTTGTTGATAGACTTTCTCACCTAAGCGTGGAACTTTTTTCAGTTGTTTTCTTTCAGTGAAAGAGCCATTTTCAGTTCTGTAATTCACGATGTTTTCCGCCATTTTTTCTCCAATCCCCGAAACGTAACTGAGCAAAGATTTGCTGGCAGTATTCAAGTTAATTCCAACCGAATTTACACAACTAATAACGGTGTTATCCAATTCTTCTTTTAGTTTGGTTTGGTCCACATCGTGCTGATATTGTCCAACGCCAATAGATTTTGGGTCAATTTTTACCAGTTCCGCTAAAGGGTCGGACAAACGTCTTCCGATGGAAACCGCACCTCTTACGGTAACGTCATAATTAGGGAATTCTTCGCGCGCAATTTTGCTGGCGGAATAGACCGAGGCTCCAGCTTCCGAAACCACAAAAACTTGAAGCGGTTTGTCGAACGCAATTTTTTTAATGAAAAATTCAGTTTCTCGGCTTGCAGTCCCATTTCCAATAGAGATGGCGTCAATGTGATAGGCATTAACCATGGAACGGATTTTCTTCATCGCAATTCCCGTTTCGTTTTGCGGCGAGTGAGGATAAATGGTCTCGTTGTGAAGCAAATCTCCCTTTTCGTCCAAACAAACCACTTTGCAACCCGTTCTGTAACCCGGGTCTATGGCTAAAATTCTCTTTTCTCCGAGAGGCGAAGCCAATAAAAGCTGTCGCAAGTTTTCAGAAAATACATCAATCGCTTTAATATCTGCTTTTTCCTTAGCTTCTTGCAAAGCTTCGTTGGAAATGGCAGGTTCTAATAAACGTTTATAACTGTCCGCAATTGCCAATTCAATTTGTTTGGCGCAGGCATTGTTAGACTTGATAACAGCATTTTCCATCAAGTCAAGCGCCTCATCTTTATCAATATTTACAGAGGCTTTTACAAACCCCTCGTGTTCAGCTCGTAACATCGCCAAAAGTCTATGGCTTGGGATTCTATTCAACGCTTCTTCCCATTCGAAATATTGAGAGAATTTTTGAGCGTCTTCTTCCTCTTTTTTAGCTTTGACAACTTTAGAAGTAATCATCGCTTTCCTTTGAAATAGTCTTCTCAAGTTTTTTCGGATATAAATATTTTCATTCAACCATTCTGCGATAATATCTCGCGCACCTTGCAAAGCTTCGTCTTCGTCTGCAACTTGGTCGTTGAGGTATTTAGAAGCAATAAACTCAACATCGTCCGATTTTTGAGACATGATGATTTTTGCCAAAGGTTCCAAACCTTTTTCTCGAGCAGTATCTGCTTTGGTTTTTCTACGCTTTTTGTAGGGAAGATAAAGGTCTTCTAAGTCTTGCAAATCAAAACTTTGCTCAATTTTTTGTTGAAGTTCTGGCGAAAGCGCATTTTGTTCCTCAATGGATTTTAGAATACTTTCTTTACGTTTCAGGATTTCTTCGAATTGCTTATTGAGTTTGAAAATTGTTTCAATTTGTACTTCATCCAAATTCCCCGTTTTGTCCTTTCGGTAACGGGCAATAAATGGAATGGTGCAGTCTTCCGACAAGAGTTGAAGCGTGCTTTCAATGCTTCGTGAGGATATATTAAGTTGTTTCTGAATGAATTCTACCGTTGTCATTTTTTAAGTTTGAATGGACTAAAGTAATATCTTTGCGGGAGAATCAAAAACTTTATGGGTTTCATTTTTATTGCTGTAGGACTTATCACGTTGATTCTCTTTGGAGTAGATAAATACAAAGCAAAGACACACCAAAGAAGAATTCCAGAGGCTGTTTTGCTTCTTTTTACTTTTATTGGTGGAACTTTTGGGGCGGTTTTAGGTATGCTTATTTTTCACCATAAAACCTCTAAAAAGAGCTTTATTATTAAGTTTTTGATGGTAGTTGTGGTTCAAATTGTTATTTTATATATTGCCTTAAAGGCAGGTTTACTTAAATTTGAATTTAATTTTTTTTTAAATCACACTTGCCTTTAGTAATTCGATAAACATAAAAAAACGCCCCTTAGAGAGACGTTTTTCTATTATTTTTAAATTTAATTATTCTTGTTTAGCATCCGCAACTTCGTACTTGTTTTTACCATCAACTTTTACGGGTTGATAATAGGTGTCACCATATTTTACGTAAGTTTGGTCTCCCATACGAACTTCTTCGGCTCCTTCAGGAAGGTGCTCAACAACAGAACCTGCAGTCGGTTCAACAACGGTGTATCCACCAGATGATTTTTCGTAATAAGTTCCACCATAATAGTAATTGTTGGTGGTGTCGCTGACTTTCACGGTTTCGTAGCCATTAGGAAGTACTTTAATTGTTGCCCCAATCGGTGCCTCAACCACCGTGTAACCATCTTTGCTTTCGGAATAATAAACTCCTTGATCGTAATGGTATTTTTCATTATTGACCGCGATAATAATTGCAGTTGTCGTTAGACTTGCAACAAAGAATCCCCATGGATGCCATACTGGCCCCCAGTAAAATGGTCGGAACGGATGGTAGAAATAAGGGTGGAAGGTGTAGTATCCCCATCCTCCGTAGATATGTGGAGGTCTAACGTAAGGTCTCAAAGGAGGTCTTACATGTACATGTACGTTGTTGTGGCTGTTGTTAATATGGATGTTATTGTGTCCATTATTGTTGTGTCCATTATTAATGCCTGGTCTATCGTGGTTATTTCCTGGACGGTTATTATTGTTACCCCCTGGTCTATTGTTGATAGCTGGTCTGTTGTTACCATTGTTATGATTAACACTTGGACGGTTATTACTTACATTGGGTCTTTTCTGAAGATGGGAAGGTCTAGAAGCGCTCACTCTGCTTCCTCCATTAATTCTACCAGCTGGTCTTGCAGCTGGCCTAGCCATAGCTCTATTACCTCCAGAAGCTCTCATTCCACCACCGCCGCCACGACCGTGAGGTAATCTTTGAGCGTAGAAATTGTCAGAAATGGATAATGTGATAAGGAATGCCGTCAAAAAGACGAGTTTTTTATAGAATGTATTTATTTTCATTGTGATAGACTTTGTTGGTTATTTTGCGGGAATCATTGTAATTTCTTTAGCCTCAGTTGGAGGTACGAAATCAAAAATCTGTGCTGGAAGGTCAGGATTAATTTTCCAGTTAGAGAATTTAGCAAAATATTGTGGACTGTTAGGTTTTTTCTTGTAAGTGATATTGAATCTTTCTGGAAGTGAGAAGGCATCATTGGTCACCCAAATTTGTAATGTGATATTTTGATTGTCTGCTAAAATATGATAACATTCTTTACCGTCAATTTCCGTTTTTCCTAAAAACATAATTTTGGGGAAATGCTCGATAATGTCATCAGTAAAAGTTGGGTAGAAGAAATCTGCAGCTGGAAAATCCAATTCATAGGTTTTGTTAACTTCTTCAATCATATCCAAAGTATTGTCTGGAGCATCTACAACGGAAAAGTTATTTTCGCTAAAGGAATAATAAACAAGATGAGATCCATTGTACCAATAACCACGATGTTTTTGCTCACCCAAAGCTTCAACAAAAAGCTTATCTGAGCCATCCATATAAGTATTGTACGTGTGGAAAGTCTTTTCCAATCCAGAAGGCCCAGTCTTATCTGATGCTGCTTCCAAGGAAAAAGAACAAGAATTAAGATCACCGATCACATCGCTCATGCGATCAAGAATCATCACAGCACTAGAATCAACTTGTGCCGATACTTGCGTGCAACCATAAAATGCAGCAAGTAGAATGAATTTTTTTATCATAATGTAATTTTTTGATTAATGGTTTTTGGTCATAGAATTATACGAAGTTACAAATTATTTTAAATAAATTATAATATAGAATATAATTAACACCCTTGTTTTTTGATAATTTAATACAGATGATATGCTTGAAACCCCTTTTGTAATCGTAGT
>NZ_JBYVEB010000158.1:0-4385 GCF_058117085.1 Chryseobacterium sp. CG10_8
ATTTTTTGTAAAATCCACCAACTATTTTTCAGTACATTACCCAAAATCATATAAAAAAATCCTTGTCATGGTGACAAGGATTTCTATTTTCTAGGATAACAGTACCAATCAAGCATTAGGCGTAGGGCTAACTGTTGGCACTGGAGAAGTCTTAATTCCCGCCTCATCCAATCGATCTTTAATATTCAGAATTGCTTCGCTCTTTGAAATGGCTACATTCTCTCCTTGTTTCATCCAAAATTTGACTTGCAAATTGTAGATACCTAATTTTTGGCCTACAAAAATAACTTCAACATGTTCTGGTTGGTCAATGAATTTAAAGGATTTTACTTCAGCCATAATAATATCTTTCACTTTGTCCAAATTCTCTGTATTGGCAATCTCAAAATCCAAAATAATCTTTCGTTGCGGAGAATCCGTAATGTTGAAAAATGGTGCACTAAAAATCAGTTGATTCGGGATATAGACTTTCTTTCCATCATCGGTAATTAATTTGGTGGTCAAAAAACCGATTTCATGAACGGTTCCTGAAAAATTCTCTATGTTGACATAATCACCAACCTTGAAGGATTTGTCAATGTTCACAAGAAGTCCAGAAAAAACTGAAGTAGCAAGACTCTGCAATGCGACACCGGCAATAATACCTGCAACTCCAAGACTACCAACAAACTTCCAAAGAAATCCACTGAATCCCATTACTTCCAAGGCAAGAAAAGCTCCTGTAAGTACAATTAGGAAGCGAAATAATCCCACCAAAGAAACAATCTCGTGCTTCTTTTTAGGAAACAATTTTTGAAAAAATTTTACCGATAATGTGCTAAGATATTTACTCGTAATCAGAAACAGGCAAAAAATCAAAACACCAACAATAATACTTGGTGTATGTTCTGCAAATTTTACATACCAATTCTGGAGGGTTTTCCAGACGATATCAAAATATTGTACACTCTCTTTGGTAATGCTACTAGTTTTCATGGTTTTTTTTGCAAAATTAAACATAATTCAATTGCGATATCATTCAATAATAAAAATTCCTTCGAAATAATTTCAAAGGAATTATATGATATAGAAATTGTATTTAGATGAAAAGAAGAATCAACGCTATTACAGCTCCAACAGCTGTAAATATCATTCCTCTTTTGAAAGGTTTAGATTTGGGATTGAACATCCAAAAACTTGAAATCACAAAGAAAAATAACGATACTCCAAAGAAGACATTGAGCGGAGACAAAGGATTTTTGGATTCGGATTTGTGGAGCTTGGTCATTTTATCCAGAACAAAAGGGAGTTCCTTTTTAGAATATTTGGCTTGTCCCGTTAAGGAATTGTAAGTTCCATCCTTGAAATAGAAAATTCCATTTTCGGTTTTGTCAATTTCGAGGCGTCTCATTTTGAGCTCTTTTCCCAAGTCTTTTTCTGTAAGATTTTTTGCAATGACTTGGTCGTAGTGTTTTTCTTCTTTTAGAAAATCGGTATCACGATAAACAAGCAAAACGCCACTAATCGCATAAATCGCCATAATCCCAGCCATGAAATATCCAAGAAATCTATGAACGATTCTCATAAAGGTCTTTGTGTCTTTTATTTTATCCATTTTATTTAGTTATACAGTTAGTCTGTTAGTAAGTGATGTTTCGAATTCACTAGGAATTTAGCCAAATTCATATTTAAAACTTCTTGCAAATTTATAGCTTCACCACTTTATCTATTTACAATTTATAAGTCAGTGTAAAATAATAGTTTCTTGGTGAGATTGGATTAACAGAGTAGTTTTCGTGTACGATATAATTTTTAGCATCGAAAAGGTTCCCAACTTTCCCTTGAATCACGATTTTTTTGAATTCGTATCCTATGGATAAATCAAAAATGTTGTAATCACTCAATTCAAATACCCTTGAAACACCCTTTCTAGCTTCCAAAGAGTTGTTTCCGGTTTTAGTATCGTTCCAACCAGCTAATCTCCCACCAATATAGTAATAAGTCGCACCCATTTTTAGACCTTTAACAAATTTATCAAATGTGTAAAAAACTGACGCATTTAGCGTTGTAGAAGGCGTTCTGACTACCCTTTGCTCCTCAATATAACCAAAATCATCTGGTGTATCTTTGTAAACAGCATGATTGTAAGAGAACCCTGCAATAATTGAAATATTTTTTGTTGGATTTCCTGTGACATCGGCTTCAACACCACGGCTTAATAATTTTCCAGCAAATTCTTTTTTGTTAGAGTCAGAATTGGCAATTCCATTTGCATCAAATTGAGCAGTTTGATAAAAATTTTTATTTAAAATTTGATAAGCACTCAAATTAAAAGCAACTGCATTATTCCAAATATTCTTTTTTACTCCGATTTCGAATTGATCGATAATACTTGGTTTCAAACCATCTCCAGTGTTAATATCTTGTCCAGTATTTGGTGAAAACGAATTGGTGTAAGTCGCAAAAGCTGAAAAATTTTCATTGGGCATAAAAACCAATCCTGCTTTTGGAGAAAAGGCTCTATTAGAGGTGGTCGAATTTGTTTTTTCAATTTTAGTATTATCTGTGAAATTGGTTACCAAAGTCCTCATATTTTCAAGGTAAGAATAGCGAAGTCCCGCTATCACTTTAAACTGTTTGGTTAGACTGATAAAGTCCTGAGCATAAAATCCAATTCTTCTGGTCGGGATTCTGGTTTTATCGTTTTTCAAAGCAATTGGCATTGCTCCCGCTTCCCAAGAAGATTCATCATTTAAATAAACATAACCTGTAGAATTTCCATTTGTTCCAAAATAGTAAGAAGTTCCATAGGGGTCATCACCTCGATTCGGATCGTAGTAAGTGTAAGAGTCGGCTTGCAAATAATCTGCATCTGTGCCCACCAAAACTTTATGATTAATTTTTCCAGTATTAAATTCGCCATTTAAATTCACTTGAGCACTGGTGTAATTTTGCTCGTTGTAAGCACGGCTTAAGTTTCTTTTCCAACGATAGCCCAAAGTGTTTTCGGCCCAATACGTTCTTTCAGTAGAGAAATAATCTCGGGTGTAATTTTGGTAAGTAACCACCGCATTCAATAACCATTTTTCATTGAATTTATGATTCAGAACAACATCTGTTGAAGCTTGTTGAACATTCTGAAATTGCCAATCTGCACCAAAAAAAGTATTGATTGGAGAAACAGTATTTAAAGAATAAGACTTATCTGAGGCTTCAAACGTTCCCAATCCGAAGTCTGGTGTGAAATTATTTTTCAAATAATCTCCTTCAACGATGATTTGGGTGTTCTTACCAAGATTAAAAACAAAACTTGGGTTGAAATAATATTTTTCTGAACTAACTACATCTCTGAAGCTGTTCGCTTTTTCGTACGCTCCGTTCACGCGAAAAGCGACATTCTTAGAAAGTGGTCCGTAGATATCAACAGTAGGTTTGTAAGCGTCCCAACTTCCTGCACTGAAACCTACACTTCCCCCAAAACTAAATCTTGGTTTTTTGGTTATCATGTTGATAATTCCACCTGCAGCAACATTTCCGTAAAGCAAAGCATTGGCTCCTTTGGCTACTTCCACACGCTCAAGACCTGAAGTTTCAGGATTAACACCACTATTGATTCTGGCGCCGTTTTTATAAATGTTTTCGGTACCAAAAGTGAATCCTCTTCCTCCAAAACTCGATTGCGAGTTCCCTCTGGCTGAAGTCACATAGATTCCGTTGACATTTTGGATAACCTCCGACAATTGTCTGATTTGTTGCTGTTCTATAATTTCATGAGTAACGATAGATACGGGTTGAGGATTTTCCATCACAGATAGATTAGATTTACTCGTTGTCACGCGTGCCTTGTTCGGGTTTCCAGTCTTATGAAGTTGTATGTCTTCAATTTCTTGAATTCTCAAAGTGTCACTTTCTTGTTTATACATCATTTGCGCACTTGTAGATATTGCAAAAACCAATAAACCTAATGAAATAATTTGCTTCTTCATTCCTCAATTTTATTTAGAATTAATTAAAATAACGAAGCAAATGTAAAAAAGTAAGCCTTTATTTCAAAATTTATTTTTAATAATTCTAAATAAAGATAAGGTGTAAATTCTATATGATTGAAATTCAAATAGATGAAATAACTGATTTTTATCAGCAATAGTTTCAGCCTTGGGGAAATCTAATAACCTGAATTGAAAATATATTTTAATCCTCCATTTTTTGTAACTTTAACCAACGTATCTCCATCTCTTCTAACTTTCATGAGACCATTTCTAAATGAGCAGAAAGCTAAGAGTTTTTTCAAATTTTATTCAGTGATTTTTCTTACGGCTTTTTGCTTAATTTTCTTAAACAAATAAACTTTGTTTATTCTGAATTTTAACATTAAGATATTCAGATAATTAATTTGTATTTAGTAA
>NZ_JBYVEB010000159.1:0-4381 GCF_058117085.1 Chryseobacterium sp. CG10_8
TCTTTTAAAATACGTTAAAAAATCAGCGGATTTCCCCTTTAAAAGTTTAGAAATTTTTCTAATTTTGCAAACTTATGAAACGATGGTATCTTTACCCTTTTTCGGTTGTTTATCACATAGTTACAGGAATTAGGAATATTTGTTATAATATTGGAATTTTCTCTTCAACCAAGTTTAAGACCCCTATTATTAATGTAGGAAACTTAACAGTAGGAGGGAGTGGAAAGTCCCCAATGGTCATGTTTTTGGCTGATTTTCTTTCAAAAAATTACAGAACTGGAGTACTTTCTAGAGGTTATGGAAGAAAGACCAAAGGCTATGGAATTACCAATTACGAAAGTAATTACAGAACGGTCGGAGATGAAGCGATGCAACTTTTCGAAAAATTCAGGAATCGCTTTGTGATTGGTGTCTGCGAAGATCGGGTTTATGGAGCGAAGAAAATGATTTCTGACATGGATTTAGAAGTTTTGCTTTTGGATGATGCTTTTCAACATAGGGCAATCAAGGCAGGATTCAATATTCTGATGACGGATTACAACGATCCTTATTTCAAAGATTTTTTGCTTCCAGCTGGAGATTTACGCGAATCTAGAAGTGGAGCGCAACGTGCAGATGTTATTGTCGTTTCCAAATGTCCTGATGATTTGACGCCTGAACAAAAGCAATATTATATTTCCAGAATCAAGCCCGAATCTCAACAGAAAGTATTCTTCTCGTCCATTGCTTATGACGAATATATTTATGGAGCTAATGATAAGCTTCCAGATAATAATCTTGCATATTACGATATATTGTTGATTACTGGTATTGCTAATCCAAAACCGTTGATTCAGCATTTGAGCAAATTCTCCCAAAGGGTAAAACATTTGAAATTCAAAGACCATCATAATTTTACCGAAAGTGATATCAAGAATATAGTTGCACAGTATAAGAAACTAGGAGAGTATCGACTTATTTTGACTACAGAGAAAGATTACGTACGTCTGAAGAGCTATGATTATATCCGAGATATGATTTATTACTGGCCAATTAATCTCAATATTGATAAGCAAGAAGAGTTCAAAAAAACAATCATGCATTATGTTAGCAAAAATTAAAGAGACCGCCGATTTTATTCGAAATATTATTCAGGAGACTCCTGATTTTGCTATTGTGCTTGGATCTGGTCTTGGAGCATTAAAGGATGAGGTAGAAGCTATTCATGTCATGGATTATGCTGATATTCCCAATTTTCCACAACCTACTGTTGCTGGTCATGGAGGAAAATTAATCTATGGAGTGTTGGAAGGGAAGAAGGTATTGATGATGAGTGGTAGATTTCATTATTACGAAGGTCACGATATCGATACAGTTGTTTTTCCGTTTCGTGTTTTTCATCTTTTAGGAATTAAGAATTTGGTGGTTTCTAATGCTTCAGGAGGAGTCAATCCTTATTTTGAAGTGGCTGATATTATGTTGATTAAAGACCATATCAATATGTTGCCAGAACATCCTTTGAGAGGAAAGAATTTGGATGATTTTGGACCGCGCTTTGTGGATATGAGTGAGCCTTACAACAGAACAATGCTTAAAATCGCTAAAAATGTAGCGGAAGATAACGGGATTAAAATTCATGAAGGAACTTACGTTGCTTTGCAAGGTCCTACCTTCGAGACGCCTGCAGAATATGGTATGATTAGAGCAATTGGAGGAGATGCAGTCGGTATGAGTACCGTTCCCGAAGTTATCGTTGCCAAACATCAAGGGATGGATTGTTTTGGAATTTCTATTATTACCGATTTGGGAGGACCAGATATCGCTCATAGTGTTTCTCATGAGGAAGTTCTACAAGCTGCTGATAAAGCGATGCCTAATGTCATTACTATTGTGAAAGGAGTTGTTAGGAACTATCCTCCTGATAATCAATAGGCTTAAAACTCATAATTGGGGATAAGTAATTTCGCTTTTTTCTGTGAAAAAGTTTGCAATTATTTGATTTTTAATTCATTACTTCTTTTTTTAATTGTTAGTTGCTTCTTTAAAAGCTTGGGATAAAACTGAGTGGAAATATTTGCATTAACCCTTGTTGTTCATCTATCTTTACATCAACAAATTAAGTGAAACGAAAGTGATTTTTGATGTTGAATTCTTTATAGAAGAGATATTAGAAGTTACTGGATGAGGGTCAAAAAATGATTTTTCATGTTTTACAAAATAATCGAAACTTAAGGTATGTCAAAGGTTGAAAGTAAGGAATCGAAAGAGGATTTACTCAAAGCACAAACCAAAGGTTAAGAGGAAAGTGGAAGCATTATTGATAATGTACAAATGCCAAGAAAAGTTTGATATTTGAAATTCTGAGTTGAAAAATAAAGAATTGTAAATTGAAAAATTTAAAATTTGAGGTATCAACATTAGATAAAGATGAAACTTCACAGAAAGCGGAAAACTTCAAATGCGAATCATTATCGAAAGAGAAAGATTTCATACTTGATTTTGAAAGTTTTCGAAAAGTATCGTTCCGATGCGGAAACTAATTTGGACTGATGATTCAGAAGTTTGAAAAAACAGAAAGAATCATCAGTTTTTTTGTACCCAAAAAAATCTTCAGAATTCTGAAGATTTTTTAAGTAATATGTATAAAAATTTAGTTCTTTACAAAAGTCAGGTAATTAGTAGAACCTGTTCCGTTGCTTACGTCTTTAAGCTCAATAGTATTGGTGCTTTTGCTAACGATTTGCCAATCTGCAGTAAGTTCGTAGAAGTTAACTGGATTATTAAATAAAACATTAAAACGCAAATCAGGGTCTGTCATATTGTTGCTTTTAAGGTCAATCACAGACCATGTGCCAGTGTAAGCAAACATGATATCTCCATTGGTTGCATGCAACTCATTATCTTCTCCAAAAGTAAAAGTGTACCCAGCGAAATTAGACGTTTTATCGGTATCAGAATAAACGAACTTTGAGACTCTCCAAGTTCCAGACTTTACAATTAGATTAACAGCTGTTGAATTGTTGTCTTCGTAATCACTTCTATCGTCACCGCATGAAAGCAAAACCATATTGACAATTAATGCCAAAGCAACCATCTTAAATATAATTGAGATTCTTTTCATATTCTGTAATATTATTCTTGAGTACATTTAATTATCAAAAATAAACAATTTTATTGAATATGAATAAAAAAACTAGATCCCTATTAGAAAATATTGTTGGTAGATATAACTAAAAGTACTTTTATTATTCATATTTACTGTTTTTTTGTATCAAATTTTGATTTTTTGGAGTGAAATATAAATGATTTTCAAAAGTAAATTTCTTAGGTTCTGTCTATAATGTATCACATTCTAAACCTTCTGTTCTCTTTTTTTTCAGAATTCTGTTTCTTTTGATTCAGTCTTTTCTCGATTTGTCCTTTGGAAGGTTTTGTTGCTTTTCTTGGTTTGGGTTTAATCAACGATTTGTTGACGATTTCTAAGATTTTTCAATAGTGACTTTTCTTGAAGTTGGATTCCATTCCCTACAGTTTTAATATTGACCATGCCATTGCGAAAACTGCGTCTCACAGTTCTGACAGAAATATGCTGTTTTTAGTTTTTCTATGTTACGAATTTCGAAAAAATTTTTAGCATGAAAATATATTTTTTGAAAGTCATAGTTTGTCCGTTTACGAATTTGCATTTGCAAAAAAAACATGGCTTTTTTAGAAAAAAATGAGTGGAATTTTGCAAATTATCTAAATCATGTTATACGAAATAACGAACAAATTTATTGTGCAGGAATTGAGAACTCTCGCATTACAAGTTCAATCATTTTTTTTCCGAAAAACTTTTCTCTTGATTACAAAATTGTATATGATAAGAATGTTTTTTTATTGATTAATTATGAAATTGATGGTCAGAAATACCCTGATTTGAAAGAAAAATTTTTAGAAAAATTCAAATTTATTTTTCATGATCAACGTTTTTTTGGTAGTAAAGAAAATCAGTTAATATTGAAATCTACAATATCTGAAAGTGAATTACAGCGAGCAAAAATGATATTTTATGCCGAGAAAGAAATGAATGTTTACTTCTTACCAGAAACAGGAAAAAGCATGACGGAAATTGCAAAAAAAGTGCTTTCAGAATTTAAGGAAACAATAGATGAAATATCGAAAATTCTTTTTGAAAATTTTTAATTTTGTGATCTATCAGATCTGCCATTTTTAGTGAAATCAGAACCATCTGTTGTTAATAAAATCGCAAATAAAAATGAGTTTGAATTGCCATCAATGATTAATTGGTTCTATACACAAAAAAATAAACAAAAGAAACAACCAATTGTTTTGAGAAGAAGGAATTGGCTTCAAAAAACTTATGTATTTTTGAAAAGAATAGGATTTTTAAAATATAATT
>NZ_JBYVEB010000160.1:0-4345 GCF_058117085.1 Chryseobacterium sp. CG10_8
CATATCGAGAAAGTGAGGGTTTTGGTTGAGGTACTTTTTTATCAGGAAATAATTCAAACAGAAAGGGGCTTCAATCAATTTTTTTAATTTCTAAGTCAGTCAATATTCATTCAAAATAAATCTCCCAACTCAATCTTCGAAATCTAATTTCTTTACTGAGTTGGGAGATTTTATATTTTTAAATGCTTTAGCTTAAATGCTGATTCTTTCGATGTCAGCTCCAATCGCTTTAAGTCGACCGTCGATATTTTCGTAACCACGGTCAATTTGCTCGATGTTATGGATGATTGATTTCCCTTCTGCTGAAAGTGCAGCAATCAAAAGGGAGTTTCCAGCTCTAATATCTGGTGATGTCATCGTAGTTCCTCGAAGTGGAAACTCCTGATTAAGTCCAACAACCGTCGCTCTGTGCGGATCACAAAGGATAATTTGGGCACCCATGTCAATCAATTTATCAACGAAGAACAATCTTGATTCAAACATTTTTTGATGAATAAGTACCGTACCTTTCGCTTGCGTCGCAACCACTAAAACAATGGAAAGCAAATCAGGTGTAAATCCTGGCCAAGGCGCATCCGAAACGGTAAGAATCGAACCATCAATAAATTTCTGGATTTTATAATGTTCTTGAGCAGGAATGTAGATGTCTTCTCCACTTCTTTCTAATTGAATTCCCAATTTTCGAAAAACATCAGGGATAATTCCTAATTGATTATAGTGGACGTTTTTGATGGTGATTTCTGACTTGGTCATCGCAGCTAATCCAATCCAAGAACCGATTTCTACCATATCAGGAAGCATCGTGTGTTCCGTTCCTCGAAGATGATTAACGCCTTCAATCGTCAATAAGTTGGAACCAATACCACTGATCTGCGCACCCATTCTATTGAGCATTTTGCATAACTGTTGCAGATAAGGTTCGCAAGCAGCATTGTAAATTCTGGTTTTACCTTTCGCTAAAACAGCAGCCATTATAATGTTAGCCGTTCCAGTTACTGAAGCTTCTTCAAGAAGAATGAATTTTCCGTGAAGTTCTTTTGCTTTCAGTGTGTAAAATGATTCCTCTTCATCAAATTTGAATTCGGCTCCAAGTTCAACAAATCCTTGGAAGTGAGTATCAAGACGTCTTCTTCCAATTTTGTCACCACCCGGTGTTGGCATGTAAGCTTCTCCAAAACGAGCCAACATAGGACCAAGAAGCATAATAGAACCTCTTAATCGTGCTCCATTTTTTTTGAATTCTTTAGATTTAATATATTCAAAATTGATTTCATCTGCTTTGAAGGTATAATCTCCATGTCCATTTTTCGTGATTTTAACACCGAAATCACCCAAAATTTCGATAAGACGATTAACGTCATGGATATCAGGAATATTCTTGATTCTAACTTCTTCGTCAGTCAATAATATCGCACATAGAATTTGTAATGCTTCATTCTTAGCTCCTTGCGGAGTAATTTCTCCATGCAACTGTTTTCCTCCTCTAATCTGAAAAGCTCCGCTCATTATTTTCTCTTTTTGTGATTGTTATTGTGTTTGCGTCTGTTATTGTTGTTATTATTGTTGTTGTTTTGATTCTTATTTCTACCATTTCTATTGTTGTTACTAGAATGGTAAATTTTACTTTTTTCCAGAGAATCAATATTGGTAAGATCCAATCTGTTTTCCGAAAGCTCCTTCAGGTGACGAAATATCACATCATCCGTAACATGTTCTTTGTTGTAGATGTTATAGGATTTTTTCATATTATTCGCAATTACTTCGATCAAAGCGTCTTTTTCGTCTCCTTCTACTGCTTCGATAGCTTTTTCGATTAACTGCAAAATACTTTTACCATAGAATTTGAAATCTCCCTGAAGTTTTGGATATTCCATTCTTGCAGGTTTTTGTTGTAGATCTTCTTCGGAAGGAATTGGATACGGAGAATCAACGTCCAAATTATAATCTGCTAAAATAAAGAGGTGATCCCAAAGTTTGTGTGCATAATCTTCTTCGTCCCTTAGCTGCGGGTTTCTTTGGCCCATAAAATCAACGATAGCAAAAGCCATTTCGTTTCTTTTTTCTCGATCTTCAATCTCTTTGCAACGTTCCACTAATTGCTGAATAATTCGGCCGTATTCGGGTAATATGAGTTGGGTTCTATCTGTATTATATTCCATAAGTGCAAATATAGAATTTTTGATTGGAGTAGTTAGAGGAAGTCACAAGTTTTTAGGATATTGATTAGAGGTGTCAATATCGTTTTATAGCTGAAAATCAATGAGAAGTCTATTTTAATTCAATAAAGAGGCTTATTCAATGAATTTTTTTCGTTCTAATTCCGTTGGAAGCAAACAGTTGGATGCTGCAATTTTTTTTCGATTTTTTGCAATCTGATCGTAAATGATATTCGAAATAAAAGTGGGAAAAAAATTAAATCGAGCTAAAATTGAATATTTTCCTCCCAAAATTTTGGCAATTACAGAAATAGCTTCGGACTTAGTTAGATAGAATTCCGAAGGTTTCCAAAGGTATAAACTATTGAATTGCTTTTGATCTAAATCTCGGTCTTTTAAAAACTGTTGAGCAAATTGAGACTGCAAGGAGGAAAACAAGAATTTGTCCTTTTTATCATTCTTGAGAATCCATTGTACCCAGTGATTACAAAATCCACAGTCACCATCATAGAAGATGTAATATTTGCTTTCGTCAATATCCATTTTAGATCAATAGTTCTAATCGATTATTCTTCCGTTTCTGCTGCAGGTTCGCCAGTGTTAGGTGAGGATGTATTGGTTGCCGTTTCAATTTCTTTGAAATAGTCGATGAGCATTTTTCTGTCCGCATCTGTTAGTTTTGCTTCTGGATGCATCATTACAAAGGATTCCATTGGCATTTCTCCCTTCTCAATCATTTCTACACATTCTTCCATCTTATGAGCTTGCTTTTTGGTTTCATAGGTTGCAAATTCAGAAAAGTTAAGATGTTTTCTTCCTTCTTTGATATGACTTTTAATAAACCAAGCAAAAGGCTGAACGTTGGTATACCAAGGATATTGAGTCTCGTTAGAATGGCAATCGTAACATGCGTCTTTGATCTTGGTAGCAATGTTTTCTGGTGTGTTTTTAATTGTTAAGAAATCAATTTCTTGGTTAACAGGTGGATTTGTTTTTTCTATTTGAAAGAACTGCATAATGATGAGTGCAACAAAAAGCACAATGAAGAATTTTTTCATGGTTTAAAAGATTTAATAATTGGTGATGTGAATTTACGAAAAATCTCAATAATTGAGAACTCAGTATTCCAATTCTAAATTAGAGCAAATAAAAAATCTGTCCAAAGACTCGGACAGATTTTTATTTCTATTGTTAAGGAAAATTATTTCTCCTCGTTAATAATTTGTTTTGCTTTACTTGAAGGGAAATAAATTTGGAAACCTAGACCAAATGTGATTCTATGAGTGTATCCTCCATTTCCAAAACCTGCGTTGGCGTCATATTTAAGTAATCCTTCTAAACCAATATTTTTGGTCAAGAAATAAGCGTAACCAGGTCCTGCTCCAAAATTAAGCCCATTAGATGAAGCCCCACCTTTTGAAATTGTAGTTCCTCCGATTCCGACATTACCTTCTAGAAACCATCTACCATGTTTTAGTAAATTGTCAACTCCTTTTTCGTCTGGATTTAGGTAATATCTTCCTAAAGCACCAACGTTGTAAATAAAAGTTGTTGAAGCATCTTTAGCACCACTGAATCCAAGATTCACATAACCACCAACAGCTACGTTGTTTTTGATGAAGTAAGCAGCTTTTGGCTGAAGAGAAAAATTGTATCCAGCACCCTCATTAAGGCCGAATTCTGCACCTAAAATATCTCCACCTACCATCCAGTTACCTTTTTGGATTTGTGCATTTGATAAACCAAATAGTGCAATAGCACTCGCAATTAATAATTTTTTCATGTCTAATGTTTTTTTTATTGATAAATAGTGGTGCAAAGATATGTTTTTTTATAAAAATGAAAATTTTCAAGTTGTTTTTATGGATTTTTTTAAGCCGAAAACATACTATAAAATATGAGGTGTTAAATTCAGTTAAATTATTTTGATGGTAATTTCTAATGCGTTTTTTATCTGAAACTCTTTTCTATATTGAGTTTGTTAAGAAATTTCCGATCATCTTGTAGTTTGGAAAATACTTGAGATTGATTGTAGTATGAAATTTATCATATTTACAAATTCATGACCATCGAATTGGATATTTTGTGAATATTAGTAGAAGATACTTTCGTAATATCTTGCCAAATAATGTGCTTCGAAGTATAAAATTGTAAGCCTAATCAGTGAAATCAATATAATTTGTATAAAC
>NZ_JBYVEB010000161.1:0-4295 GCF_058117085.1 Chryseobacterium sp. CG10_8
AAGAATAAAACCTACAAATTAAGTTTCTTTCTAAACTCGGATACTTATGAAAAAAAGGGCATTAAAGTAAAACTTAATGCCTTTTATTTTGATCAAAAAGCTTGAAATTGACTAAGAAATCACCACACGGTAAACATCCGAGGCGTTCCGTCTGATATTTTGAATCCAAAACCCACCTTCCTGTGGTATCACTTCCTTAAGATCAAATTGTGTACAATCCTTAGGCAAACCGGAAAAAATAAGTGTAAACCAGTATTCCTTCATTGGTGGAACTTCGGTCCAATAGGGAAAAATAGAAATATTCTCGGCGTGCAACAATGTGCTCTGATGTCCTGTAATATTATCCGTGAGATAGGTAGAACGCCAAATTCTAATCAGACTTCCAGGAAAAGGAGACGGTGGAAAACAACAATGTACAATCACTTATTGCTCTTCCTGAAATTTGGTTTCAAGACTTTCTAAAATCTCAGGTGCAATGATTGGTTTTTCGATGGTTGTCATCCTCAAAAATTGATAAAAGAATTAAAACAAACTCGAATTTTCCGTTGCCATCATCGGTAAATGAAGATTAGTACCCCAATCTTCATTCATCTTTTTGATAAAATGAGCAGAGAGAAGAGGTGAAGCTTTTTCGATATTTTGGTGAACAAAAAAATATACATTTTCTAATCCTTGTTGTTTCCATTCAGTCAATCGATGCATCCAATCCTCTAATCTAGCATAATCACTTTCTGCATTAGCACCTACATATCGGATAAAAGCGGTTGGACTCGTCAATCTCATATGAAGCATATCTCTTCTTCCCGCAGTATCCACGATAATATTAGTAATATTTTTGGACTCGAAAAGGTCACATGTCTTATTAAAAATATCTTCATCTGCAAACCATTCTTCATTCCTAAGCTCGATGGCTAAAGGAATCTCTTGTGGCCATTCGTTGACAAATTTTTCGATTCGGTCAAAATCTTTAGGCTTGAAATTATCATGCAACTGAAGAAATACCATTCCTAATTTTTCATTGAAATTCATCACTGAAGTCACATAATCAGTCACCACATCTGTGACATTGATTAATCTCTTGAAATGCGAAACCGAATTGGTAATCTTTGGAAAAAATCTAAAATCTGCAGGAGTCTTATCTCTCCAAGTAATTACTTGATCTGGAGAAGGCATTCCGTAGAAAGTGGCATTCAACTCTATAGAATTGAACTGGGTTGCGTAATAGGTCAATTCATCCTTGGTTCCTTTTGGATAGAAGCCTTTAAGGTCGGTTTTGTTCCACTTTGCGCATCCAACGGAGATATTTTGCAAGCCTTTTTTATTGCTTTTCAGGATATCTTGAGTTCTAGAATGGTCTTTTGGAAGCGTAAAATCGACTAGAGAAGGATCTGCAACTTGTCCGAATTTCATAATGTTAAAGGTTATATTTACGATTAATACTCCCTGAAACTATTTCGAAATCAGGTCGTGAATTCTTTTTTTAGCTTGACGGTTCTTGATATTTTTACGAACACCGAAATTTAGTAAAATTCCGGACAATAGAAGAGTCACCGCAAGCATAAGCATCATCAATCGATTGTGGGTCTTGGTGATATTTTCCATTTCCCTCTCATTATCTTTATCCAGATTATCAATCAAGGAATTAATAGATTTCAAATCGCTTTGCTCTCTTTTTAACTGAGATTTTCGATATTCGTCGTTGTACTTGCCATACTCATCAAAGTTCCCGAGAACCATGTAGTTTTCTGCCAAGCCCTTATAGATTCCTTCATCTAAAACCAAATCTCCAATTTTTCTAGATTTCGAAAGGGCTTCTTGGTATAACTCTAAAGACTTCTGGGAATTTCCTTGCAAAGCATTATTTTCTGCTAAACCCTTCAAAGCATAGGCTTGCAAACTTTGAGCATTAGATTTTTTGGCGTAGCTCAAAGATTTTTGAAAATATTGTTCGGCTTTATTGTAGTCCTTTTGATTAATATAGCAATAACCGATATTGTAGTACACAATACTCATATTATTGACCGTAGGAACAGACTGACCTGCTTTTTCTAAATAACGAATTGCACTAAAAAACTTATCTAAAGCAATGTCATTATTTCCTTGCGATTTATAGATAATCCCCTTGATGGCGTAACTTTTACCAAGCGAAGTATTTTTTTGCTCAGCAAACTCGTCGTTAAGACTTAGGCATAATTCATCTGCTTCATCCAATACTTCGAAACTCTTGCTATAGAGTTCCATCTGTTGATACTGGATCGCAATAAGTATCATTACATTAATTTTGGAGTTCAAATTTTTTGAACTTTCCAAAAGTTCTTGAGCCTTCAGCAAAGCTTTATATGATTCATCCGAATTCCTCTTGGCTGTATATGCCTTAGACAAATACAGATAATACTCGATTTTTTTGTCTGGATTGGTTTCCTCATTAATCTTTTGAAGAGCCACTCTTATCGCCTTGTCAGGATCTTCATACAGGTAAGTCTGGATATTCTTGGTATAAGAAACATCTGCATCCTGCCCTTTCCCTATTGAGCTGAACAAGAAAAAAATCAAAATCAATATGTTAATGTAGATCTTCATGACTTTCTTTCCTGATTAATTTGCTGAATAAAATCGTTAGGTGACATTCCTGTAATAGACTTAAAAATAGCAGTAAAAGCACTATGAGATGAAAATCCAGAAACCTCAGCCAGATAACTCACTTTGTAATTAAGATAGACTGAATCCGTCTTCAAGAGATTCACAATATGTTGAATTCTAAGATCATTGATATATGCATTGAATTTTTTCCCTTTGCACTTTCTAATGACCTCCGAAAGATATTTGATGTTGGTATCTAATTCGGCTGCAAGAAACGGTAATGACATTTGATTGCTAAGAAATAACTCCGAATGCTCGAACTGGTTAAGTTTGGCAAGAAGTTCTCCTTCTTTCTCGGGAGAAAGAATTGGTGCTTTTCGGCTAACATTCTCAACAGGAACTTGCTCTTCTACTGCAACAACCTCAATCATCGGCTCGTCAGGTGCTCTTTCGGAACGCTCCTTAAAAGTCTTAAAAAAAGCTTCTTGCTTCACGTAATCCTTTTCTTTTCTGAGGACAACTATATAATACGTGACCACTAATGCAAGCAAGAGAAAACAACCTGCAGCAAAATACCAAAGAGTAGTATTCTTTTTGTCATGATAATAATTGACATCATCTTTTGAAACACCTTCAATCACGTTGACCAAATAGCCAATCGCCGATTTCTTATTATCATCTAATCTTTCCTCACTTTCCTCAAACAGTTTACGATATTTTTGATATTCAGCATTATTATGCAAAGTGATATAAGATTTGGACAATCCCTCATAGATACTCGAACGCAAAGGTTCGTAGGGCTTATTTTCAATAAGTTTTAATGATTCCAGAAAGAAAGCAACAGATTCATCTGGCTTTTCCTGAAGAAATTTGATTTGTCCCATCACTTTCCTCGCAAAAGCATCTAGGTTAGGATAAGTCTTGAGTGCAGGATTCTGTAGAACCAAGTCAACCACTTTTCCGGCTTCGCCTAGTTTTTTTTGTTGAACTAATAAAATTCCTGAGTACAATTGGTTCTCTAATCTCAGAATTGTTCCTTCTTCCGAATTGCCAGATAATTTTTGATTACTTTTTTCGAGAAGCCGATTAACATTTTCAGGTCTTTTAAGAACTAAATCGTTAATGGCTTGTAATTGATACACTTTGGCCAATGTGCGGCTTACCGCTGGTTGCTCAGGAAGGTCTTTTCTTTCCAAAATCTTGGTAATGACCTTTTCTGACTGCTCATATAATCCTAGATTTTGATACTGATCTGCCAGACAAAATTCTGAGTAAAACTGATGAAATGCCGATACTTTTTGAAATGGCTCTTTGCTACCCAATAAAACAGATTGAACCGATTTTTGATAATCTCCCATCATGACATAGGATTGAGCCATCACATTACGGTAGATCAACTGATCAGTATTCTTGTCACTAGAAATCAAATTCTGAACCTGGTCAATACCGTTTTGAGGATCTTGATAATTAAGTGCAACTGCCTTGTCTATAAAATACCCAACATCCTCCTTCACCTGCGCTGAAAAAAAGCAAGTAAGTAGTAAGAAGAAAATGCTATATTGATGGATGATTTTCAAAAAAAATAATTTTTAAAATTTACTTTTTCACAAAAATAATAGTTTTTTTTGACTTTGTATCAACAGCCTCTTTCTCCCGTACCAACCCCAACTCAAAGACTTATAAATTAATCATTTATAACACTTGAATAAAAAAAA
>NZ_JBYVEB010000162.1:0-4255 GCF_058117085.1 Chryseobacterium sp. CG10_8
TTAGATTATAAGTTAATTTAGGAAGTGAAAAATAATCGCAATTATGATACTCCCTAAAACCTATTATCTGCCACCTATTTAATTTTTTCTACTTCAGCAAAAAGTTTTTCAGAAATTTCATCAATTTCTCCTACGCCATTAACTTCAACATATTTTCCTTGTTGTTTGTAAAGTTCAGCGACTTCAGCTGTTTTTGCATAATATTCTTTGATTCTGTTACGGATAATATTCTCGTCAGCATCGTCGCTTCTTCCACTTGTCTTACCACGATTTAGCAGACGGTCAACTAATATTTCGTCTTCTACTACCAAAGAAAGACAGATGTCAATGTTATCATTCAGAACTTCAGAAACGATGGTTTCCAAAGCTTCTGTTTGTGCTGCTGTTCTAGGGAATCCATCAAAAATAAATCCAGATGCTTCCGTTGGTTTTTTGACGTCATCAATCAACATGTCGATGGTCACCTGATCTGGCACCAGTTCTCCCTTGTCCATGAAAGATTTGGCCAATTTGCCAAGTTCTGTTTCGTTTTTAATGTTGTATCGGAATAAATCTCCTGTTGAGATTTGTTTCAGATTAAACTTCTCGATTAGATTTTGAGCTTGAGTGCCTTTCCCACTTCCAGGAGGGCCGAAGAGAACGATGTTAATCATTTCTGTATTTTAATATTAATTAAATGTAAATGTATTATTGCAAAATTATGAAAAAACTTTTTAGAATCGCCTATTTTTAAAGATACTTGAGTTTATTAATTGTGTTAAGGGGACAGAATTTTGATAATTTTCTAATTAGTTATTTAACGTATTCAAAGTAAGGGATTTTTCACTAGTAATACAATGTAAAATTGACACCTAAAATATTAAAATTCTAGAAAATTGGTACTAAAGCATGATTGATTTTACAATGTTTTTAATTATATTTGGGGATACATCAAAAAATAATAATTATGAGAAAAACATTACTTCTTTCTGCTGCGTTAACAGTATTTGGTTTTACAACTTCATTTGCACAAGCGAGTCTCAACTTTGATGGGACCGATGACCATGTTGTCAGTACTAGTGTTCCAGTGACGGGTGCGTCATCAAGAACTATTGAAGCTTGGATTAAAACAACTAAGAATTCGGATCCAGGAACAAGTGGTACTCAAAGTGTCATTGTAGATATGGGAAGTACTTCTACATGGCAAAGGTTTACTTTTAATATTCTTTGGGGTAACCGCTTGAGACTTGAGTTCAATGGAGGTGGAGTTAACTGTGATACGGCATCCACTTCGCCTTTAAATGATGGGAACTGGCATCATGTTGCGGTGGTCTGGAATTCCACGTTATCTGGAGCGGCAAGGGTTCAATTTTATGTAGATGGTGTAGCAGTTGCAAATCAAACTGGAGCATCATTGACTGGAAATCCTAATACGCCTACAACAGGTACTTTTAGAATTGGTAACCGTGTTGATGGGCTTAACTTTTTTCAAGGAAATATTGATGAAGTTAGAGTTTGGAATGTTGCGCGAACAGCAGCTGAAATCCAAGCCAATATGAATACTGAATTTTGTAGTAATCAAACTGGGTTGGTGCGTTACTACAAATTTAATGAAGGGGCACCTTCCGGAACTAATGCTGCAAGCATTTTTGATTACTCTGGTAATACTGCGAATATGACAGCGACTAACTTTGCAATGACAGGTACTACTTCTAACTTTGATGCTCCTAAAGCTCTGACTTTGGTTACTGTTGATAACACTGCTTCTTTTTCGAGCGGAATGTTAAGCGCAACGCAAACAGGGGCGTCTTATCAATGGTATGATTGTGCAACTAGTACTGCAATTAGTGGTGCGACTTCTCAAACTTATACACCTACAGCAATTGGAAATTATTCGGTTTTGGTTAATCTTAATGGATGTATGTCTATGTCGTCATGCGTAGCAGTTACATCTCTTGCTACAGCGGATGCAAAAGCTAAGAATGCTATAAAAGTTTATCCTAATCCATCATCAGGTGAATTCAATTTTGTTTTCAATAATGGTTCGGATGTTACGGTTTCTGTTTATGATGTTTCTGGAAAATTAATTCAGAAAGAAAATCTAAATACAAGTCGTGCTCAGGTTGCAAGTATTAAAATTAATGGACCAAAAGGAACTTATTTTGCTCATATCGAAGGTCAAGATGGAAAAGTTGAGCAAGTGAAATTGATTAAAGAATAATATAGTTTTGTTTTTTTATAAAAAAATCGCAGGAAAAAATTTTTTCCTGCGATTTTTATTTTGTTTCTATTCCTTAGTGGTTAATTCTTCCTTCTTCTAATTGATAAAGATCCGGAAGATTTCTACCTAACTCATCATAATCTAAGCCATAGCCTAAAACGAATTTGTTTGGAATCTCTTTGGCTACATAATGGATTTTAAAGTCTTTTTTGTAAACTTCTGGTTTCAAAAGGAGTGAAGCTACTTTTAGAGATTGTGGACGTTGGGTGTTTTCGAAATACTTATAAAGGCTTTCGATGGTATTTCCTGTGTCAACGATGTCTTCCATCAAGATGATATGTCTCCCTTCAACATCCTTGGTTAATTCCATCTTTTGATAAACAATCCCAGTGGATTCCGTCCCAGAATAAGAACTTACTTGTAGGAAAGCTACTTCGCAATTTCCTGGATAATACTTCATGAAATCCGAAAAAAACATGAAAACCCCATTAAGAACCCCGATAAAGACTGGAGTTTCTTCTTTGTAATCTTCATGTACTTTTTCTGCAAGCTCTTTTATTATTTTTTGTAATTCCTCGTGCTTCATGTAAGGAACAAAATTTTTGTCGTGTACTCTAATACTTTCCATAAGCTGTTATTGTACCGCAAAAGTAAAGAATTTTAATAGGTTATAAAAATGAAAAACTGATTAAAACTTTTCCACATTACTTGGTCATACTTTTAATATAAACTAAATTTGTGCGAACCTAATAAATACAAAAATATATGTCAACTTACGTGGTTGTCGGTCTTCAATACGGCGACGAAGGAAAAGGGAAAATCACCGATGTATTATCTTCAAAATCAGACTATGTGGTGCGCTTCCAAGGAGGTGATAATGCTGGGCATACGGTCTATGCTGGAGATGAAAAATTTGTTTTGCACTTGCTTCCTTCAGGAGTATTGCAGTGCCCTGGAAAGTGCTTCATTGCTAATGGAGTTGTAGTTAATCCTATGTCTTTTATTAAAGAAATCGGTCAAATCGAGGCAAAAGGTATGAAAACAGACCATGTGTTCATCAGTAGAAGAGCACATGTGATTATGCCTTATCATATCTTATTGGATACTTACCGCGAGGAAGAAAAAGGAGGAACACAGATTGGTACTACAAAAAAGGGAATTGGTCCTTGCTACGAAGATAAAATCGCAAGAATAGGAATCCGAATGGTTGACTTGCTTAACCCTGAAGTTTTGAGGGATAAGATCGAAAAGAATTTGAAACTTAAAAATTCTCTTTTCGAAAAATATTATGGAAAGGAGACTTTGGATGCGGAATCTATGATTCAGGAGTACATAGCGATTGGACAGCAATTGCAAGATAGAATTGTTGATACCGAACTTGAACTTAATGAAGCGATTAGAGATGGTAAAAATGTATTGTTTGAGGGAGCTCAAGCGTTAATGTTGGATATCGATTTTGGAACATATCCATATGTTACTTCGTCTTCTCCGTCAACAGGAGGTGTTTGTACAGGAGCAGGAGTGCCTCCAACGAGTTTGCAAAATTTAATTGGAGTTGCTAAAGCTTATACAACAAGAGTTGGTAATGGTCCATTTCCATCTGAATTAGATAATGAACTTGGTGAAAAAATCAGACAGATTGGCCATGAATTTGGAGCTACAACAGGTAGACCAAGAAGAACAGGTTGGTTAGATTTGGTTTCATTGAAACATGCAACAATGATTAATGGTATCAATAATTTAGTGATCACCAAATTAGATGTTTTAAGCGGTATTCAACCTTTGAAGATCGTTACAAAATATAAAACGGAGGATGGTAAAATTATTGATTATTTCACTTCTTCTACCACTAAATTGTATGATTACGAGCCGATTTACGAAGAACTTCCAGGTTGGGATGAGGATATTACCAATGTTAGATCTTATGATGAACTTCCTGAGACGGCGAAGAAATATATTGAATTTATTGAAAACTATTTAGGAATTAATGTTTATTTAGTTTCGGTAGGTCCAGAAAGAAGTCAGAACATTATTCGTAAGGAATTGTTCTAGAAA
>NZ_JBYVEB010000163.1:0-4148 GCF_058117085.1 Chryseobacterium sp. CG10_8
AAAAATTTAATTAAATTTTGTCAACCAAAAAAAACGATGCTGTGATTAATCACAGCATCGTTTTGATTTTATATTAAAATATTTTAAAGCGAATAATTAGGCGCTTCTTGTGTAATAATCACATCGTGAGGGTGAGATTCTTTGAGCCCACTTCCTGTAATTTTTACCATTTTGCCATCACGTTGAAGAGTATCAATATCAGCGGTTCCACAATATCCCATTCCTGCTCTGATTCCACCTGTTAACTGAAATACTACATCTTCTAATTTCCCTTTGTAAGGAACTCGACCTTCAATTCCTTCTGGAACAAATTTCTTAGCCTCACTTTGGAAATATCTTTCTTTTCCTCCTCTCTTCATTGCAGCAAGACTTCCCATTCCTTGATAGGCTTTGAATTTTCTTCCTTGGAAAATAATCTCCTCTCCTGGAGCTTCTTCCGTCCCAGCGAAAAGAGAACCTAACATTACTGCATTAGCTCCACTGGCCAAAGCTTTCACGATATCCCCAGAAAGTTTAACCCCACCATCTCCGATAACAGAAACATTCTTAGTTTTTGCGTATTCGTACACGTTATAAATTGCGGAAAGCTGAGGAACACCAACTCCTGCAACAACACGAGTTGTACAGATAGAACCTGGGCCTACTCCGACTTTCAACACATTAGCTCCTGCTTCAATTAAATCTTTTGCTGCATCTGCCGTCACAATATTACCTCCAACAATATCCAACTCAGGGAAGGTTGTTCTGATTTCAGAAATCTTGTCCATTACCCCTTTCGAATGTCCGTGCGCCGAATCAATTGCAACAATATCAACACCTGCATTAACCAAAGCTCTTACTCTATCCATTGTATCTGCGCCAACCCCAACTCCTGCACCGACAATTAATCTTCCGTTACGATCTTTATTAGCGTTAGGATATTCTAATTGATTATCAATATCCTTGATGGTGATAAGCCCTACTAATTTGAAGTTTTCATCAACTATAGGAAGCTTTTCAATTCGACTTTCAAGAAGAATTTTTTTTGCCGTCTCGAGTGTGGTGTGTTTATCAGATGTTACCAAATTATCCTTCGTCATCAAGTCCTCTACCTTCATATCTAGATTCTCTTGATACTTAACATCACGGTTGGTAATGATACCAATTAACTTGTTATCTGGATCAACAACCGGAAGTCCCGAAATTTTGTATCGCTGCATCAATTCTTTGGCTTCTCTCAAAGTATAATCTTTGGAAAGCGTCACTGGATCAGCAATCATCCCGTTTTCTGAACGTTTAACTTTATTAACTTGAGCTGCTTGCTCTTCAATAGTCATGTTTTTGTGGATAAATCCCAAACCACCAACTCTTGCCAAAGCAATCGCTAAATCTGCTTCCGTTACTGTATCCATCGCTGCGGACACAATAGGAACATTAAGTGTAATCTTGTCGGTTAATCTTGATTTGAGTGAAACTTGATTCGGTAAAACTTCTGAATAAGAAGGAATCAAAAGGACGTCATCGAAAGTGATGGCTTCTTCTACAATTTTGTTATGTATAGACATCTTTACTTTCTTTGCAAAATTAAGGTTTTTATTTTGAAAATGAAAAAATAATGACCTTGTTAACATAATTTAATAAAAAACTCGAACATTTCTGCCCGAGCTTCAATTATAAAAATTTAGTCTAATTCTTTCAGTTTTCCTCCTGAAACTTTATCGATGTCCGAAACAACTTTTTGTGGCTTACCCTTATATTTAATCGTCGCTACAGAACTCACTTTTGCATTAAGGTCTTTGCTTACGTTGATCGTTGCACTTGAAGCAGAAGAAGCATCAATTACTGCCGTTTTTGTTTCAAATTTTTCTGCATTACAACTTCCTGCACTACTCATTTTAAATAAAGCTGAATCTGCCTTTCCTTCCAAATTAGCACTTGCGCCACTATTGACTTTGACATCAACTTTCTCAGAATCTATGTTCAAATTAGCTGAAGAACCCGAACTACAATCGATGTTGACCAGATCCGCCTTGATATTTGCATCAACAGAACCACCTGAATTGGTATCCACCGTAAACTTTTTAGATGAAATTCCGTTTTTGGAATAAAATTTAGAGCCAGAAGCGACTTTCACGCTGTTTAGTTCAGGAGCAGTCACATTGACCACAAGGTTTTTAAAATTAAGGTTGGTTTTTCCCTTGTTATCAATGGTGATTTTAAGAATTCCGTTGTTAACTTCCGTGATGATATTTTCTAATTTGTCCGCATCTGCTTCAACTTTTACTGATTGTGGACTTCCTTGCGTATAATACACTTTGATACCAACCGCAGAAGAAATCCCCGAAAAATTTCCAACATTTCTGTATTCTTCACCCGCCTTGCTTGAGTAAGTGTTATTTTTAGAATTTTGAATATTAGATACCTGAGACCTCTCAATCAAACTATTAACATCATCCATTTTCATTTGCCCATTGAGAACGAAAAGAATATTGTCTTCCTTAGAATCTACATTAATGATAAGATCTTCCAGCGTTTCATCCTTCAATCCTCCACCAACAAATTGGATTTCGTTATCCTGCTGTTTAACCGTCATTAACTCTTTAAAATCGAGATCAGATATCGAATTTTTAATCCATTGAGACTGCGTTTTATTCCTTTTAATATTTTCCTCATTTTCAGAGATTAAGCTGTCTGGAAATGTCGCTTTGGAAAAGACAAACACCCTCAAATTATCGACATCATTAAGCAAAGGCTTGATGGCAGCAATATATTGATTGTCAATATCCAACTTGTTAAGCATTCCAAACATGGGTTTGGTAATTTTGATAGCGGTTACATTACCCTTTTTTTCAAAATTGTGATACATATCTTCTAATGTCTGAGATTGCATCAAGAAGGATGACAAACTGAACATTAAATTAATAGTGAGGCTAAATATTGTTTTCATTGTATGAAATTATAGGTTATTCTTCTATTGCAGCTGGTTGCTTAGAAACTGCAAGTGCTTTGTTACATTTTTCTTGAAGCATCATAAAAGAATACTCAGCAACATCGAGTGCTTCTTTTTCGCTTTGTATTTTTTGTCCATTGATAACCACATAGCTTGGACGATAGAAATCTTTTCCCGTTGAATCTGCCATTCTCTCATCATTTCCTGTATTAACGTAATAGGTTTTGGAAACTTTTTTGAGTCGCTGTTTTTTGGGAAGAATTTGATTCATAATTTTTTCATCATCTTGTAAACCAATCGAAAGGCTTTCTCCTCCATGTTTTGTCGCAGAATCAAGAATCGCCATCGTTTTTTTGTTGATTTCTAAAGTATCCCGGATTTCTCCATTCTGCTTTTGTTTGAGGATATTATTTTTGACCAAATTATCACTGTCCTTCACCGTATCATGAAACATAAAATTAACCAAACGCAAAGTTCCCACAATCAATAGAACGCTTGCAGCCATCCCTAAAATTGGTAAAAAATAAGTCTTTTGTTTTCTACTTTTTGAACGAGAACCTTTTTCAGTTTCCTTCAAAAAAGCATCAAATTCCCAGTCCATTTTTTCGTTCTTCAAGTCTTGAAGAATTTCGGAATATTTATCTTGAGAGGTCTCTTTTTTCATAATTCAAAAGTTGGGTAATTTGTTCCTTTATTTTTTGTCTTGCACGCATCAGATTAACTCTTACTGCGTTTTCTTGCATCTCCAAAATCTCAGAAATTTCTTCGATATTATATTCTTCCACATCTTTGAGATGTATCACCCTTTTTTGCTTTTCAGGCAACTGTTGTATTAGCTTGATGATTTCATCCTTCAAATTGTTATTTTCGGGAGCGTGATGCTGATTGTTGGATTGTTGTAATTGTGCAAAAGTTAACTTCACCTCATGATGCTTCAACCGATTAAGGCACTCATTTCGCACCGCTTTCATCGCGTAAGACTTCACATTAATGTAAATAAGTTCGTCTTTTTTTTGCCAAAACTTCATCATTAAATCCTGTACTACATCCTCCGCTTCCTCAGAGCTTATCAAGAATCTTTTCGCAAAACGGTACATCTCATCCTTGAGACAAAAGACCGTGTTTTTGAATGTTTCCTGATTCATGTTTTTATTTGTAGTTAAGACAATCGTTGGTAAAGTTATATTACATCTCGCAAAGAAAAAATTGTAATAAAATA
>NZ_JBYVEB010000164.1:0-4126 GCF_058117085.1 Chryseobacterium sp. CG10_8
ATTTTACTAACCGTTTGATTTATTGAAAAAAAAAACAATTAAAATTATGTTTAAAAAATTAAAAAAAATGGTTTTGCCATTATTGGTATTATCTTTAACAGTATTATTTTCTTGTGTAAATAGCTCAAGTGAGGTAGATGAGATTACTAATGAACCTGTAAGTACAAATTCTGTGGTGAGTCGAATAGGAAAACCTGATTGTCCAGAGGGTTCTCATGCAGAATTGTATTATGCTGTTCAGCAATTTAACTTCCACAGACCCATAAAAAATTGTGAAAGTGGATTTTGGATTTGTGCTCAAGGTGGACATTGGGGTACAAGATGCGTTAGCAATAGTAATGGTCAATCTTTAGCTACAGCTACATTAGATAAAGGAGTCGCTAATTTGTGGGCACAGCTTATAGATGATAAGCTTGAGATACATTTTCCTATTGGCTTAAAAAATGTTGAGGGATACTCTACTGAAGATTTAAAAACATTGAATGCTGACAATGAATACGAAATTTATGATGGCATAACAATAAAGCCTGGAAATTACCCTGTGAAGGAAACGGAAAATGAATTAGTTGTTCTTGTTGATTTAATGTAATATACCAGCAGGATTGTAATAATTACAATCCTGCTTCTAATTCTTTTTCTATGAAAACAATTGTAAGTCTTCTTATATTTTCTTTAATAATATTGTCTTGTAATTCTATTGCAAATAAAATTATGGGAGTTAATAAGAATATAGAGTTTAAAGACAAATCAGAATATCTTAAATACGTCGAAAACAAATATAAAATTAATCCTAAAAATATTTTCTTTGCAGATAGGATGGATTATAACAATTTTTTATCTACCATTTCAAAATCAAAAATAGATTTTTTCTATGGCATTTTTATTAATAGCAACACAAGAACTAAAAAATCTGCCTTTCTAACTAAGAATGAGAGCTGTGTAATGAGAGTTCAGAATGAAATTGTTTCACAATATAGTACTGATGTTGAATTTGAAAAAGATTATTTGCTAACTAATAACCAATTTTTGAACATCTTAAGTAATGAACCATTACAATTAGCTTCTAAAAAACGAACAATTATTTTGGTTTTTTCATATAAATTTGGTTCATTGAGGAAAAATGATTTTCTTGAAATCGAAAAAATCGTTAATAAAAATTCTGATTATGAACTTGTAATACTTGCACTTGACAATCTTTATTTTCAGAAATAGTTTTGACTTCTGCCAACAGTGTATTAGCAAAAGCGGGCTTGAATACTCAAATTGAAAATTTGAATATTCTTCGCCGCCACTGCTTTTCGGTTTCGTTATTTTTTTGTAATTTCACTTCACCAAAAAAGCATTGGCTCAGTTTGGTTGAAAATCGAACTTTCAGTTCACTTTTCGCCCGCCTTCGCTAATACTTTTTCGTTATACGACATTTTGTGAAAATTCGTTACAAAAATAGAATTCACTTTTTTCAATGAAATAAATTCCATATTTTTGGACAAAATTTTCTAAAAACATGGAGGTAACAATTGGGACATATTTAAAAGAAAGGAGAAGTGAGCTAGGTTTGCCTTTGAGAAAAGTAGCTTCAGAAATAAATATTGACACATCTACCCTTTCTAAAATAGAAAAAGATGAACGTAAATTAAATCCTAATCTAATTGAAAAATTATCCGAGTGTTTACAAGTAAATAAATCTCAACTTGCTCAGTTACACTATCAAAGTAAATTAAATAAAGATTTAAAAGAATATTCTAATTATGAAGAAGTTGTAAGTATTGTTCAAGAACAATTCGCTCAACAAACTCTAAAATTTGAAAAAGATTGGAGAGAAAAAGTATTTTCTAATCCTCATGCAGTTATAAAAGTAGGAACATTGTTTTCTGGAATTGGTGCAATTGAATATGCATTTGAACGATTGAATTTAAAAACAGAAATTCAATTTGCTTGTGATATTGATAAACATGTTAAAGAAAGTTACTTTGCCAATTATAATATCGATGAAAAAAACTGGTATTATGACGTAAAGGAACTTAACGGCAAAAAATATAAAAATAAATTAGATTTGCTTGTAGGAGGAAGTCCTTGTCAATCATTTTCTATGGTTGGAAAGCGAAGAGGTTTTGAAGATACAAGAGGAACTTTATTTTATGAATTTGCAAGAATAGTTAAGGAAACCCAACCCAAGGTTTTCATTTTTGAAAATGTTAAAGGTCTTATAAATCATGATAATGGCAATACATTCGAAACGATAAAAGCCACCTTCGATGAATTAGGATATAAATATTTTTATCAGGTATTGAATGCAAAAGATTATGGAATTCCTCAACATCGTGAAAGAATTTTTGTAATTGGTTTTAAAGATAAATCTGAAAATTTTACATTCCCAGAATCTATTTCTTTGGAGTATAAAATGCAAGATTTTTTAGAAGACTATATTGACAGTAAATATTATTTAAAAGAAAAAGGGATAAAATTTGTTACAAGTACTTTCAACAAGAAAAAAAGATATACACAAATAAATGGTGATATAGCATTGTGCCAAAAGGCTAATCAACAATTTAATTGGCACGGAGACTTTGTTTTTGAATCAAAAGACGAACCCGAATTTAATGAGTTCATTTTTGATGTCAATTCTGTTGAGGAAAAATATTATTTATCTGATAAAGTGAAGGATTATGTTCTAAGCGAAGGAACAAAAAACTTTAAAACAACCATTAAAACAGATTTAGAAGTTGCAAGACCACTTCTGCAATCTATGCACAAAATGCATAGAGCAGGTGTTGATAATTATGTTACTCACACAGGAAGAATAAGAAAACTTACGCCAAAAGAATGCTTGCGATTAATGGGTTTCAGAGATGACTTCAAACAAGTTGTAAGTGACACACAACTTTACAGACAAGCTGGAAATAGTATAGTTGTTGATGTACTTATAGCACTTCTAAAACAAATGGATATAACAAAATTTGCAAAATAATGTCAGAATTTCAAAAAATTAAAATCGATAGTATAGAATATTTTATTGTTGATTCTATTCAAGATTTTAGAGCAGAAGACAGTTTTATTCATAGAACAAATAAACTAGCTCAATTCCATGGTAATGGAGAAGCAAAAAAACATGTTGGGACATATTCTGGAGAACTAGGTCAAAGAATGTCGTTTTTTTTTAATTATCAAAATTGGGGAGCTGAATATATTGATTTAGAAAAAAACCGAAAAACTTTTCAATCAGCAAGAGATAATGGCGCTTTAATTTCAGAAGGAAGATGTTTTTTCAGTAAATCTAATTTACTGAAATACTTAGAAGATGCAAAGACAGAATACCATGCTAAAGAACAAGTTTATCACAATAATATAACTAGTTATTATGATGAACGTTATAAGGAGGTACAAGATTTGTCTACTGAACATATTTTCTTCTCAATTTATGATGCTTCTGATAATTTATCTCAAAAGCAGAATAGAGGTTATATTCGTTCTGATGATTACATTTGGAAACTTTGGAGGGAACTTATCCTTCCAAAAATAAGTTATCTCTCAATCCTTAAATTAGTACCTGTTAATGAAGAGATTGATTATCAATATCCATTATTTTATTTTAGAATTTTGCTAGATTATCAATTTAGGTCTTTTGTGCATCCTAAATCCTTAGAATTAGAAAATATTGAGATAGAAGGCACATTGATAGAAGGACAAGATATTGAAGAAATCAGAAAAACATATAGAGTTGGGCAAGATAAATATAGAAGAGCGGTAATAGAACATATGCCACAATGTCCTTTTACAAAAATTTCTGATGAAAGATTATTGATTGCTAGTCACATAAAACCTTATAGCGTTTGTATCAAAGAAAAAAATGAATTTGAAGCATTAGACTACTTAAATGGTCTTGCTTTATCACCAACTTATGACAGGTTGTTTGACCAAGGTTACATTACTTTCACAGATGATGGAGATTTAATTTGTGGGACCCAATTAAGTTCATATACATGGGAAAAACTAAATATTAATCCAACAGCAAAAAATAGAATGCGAATTTTTCCTGAAAATAGAGAAGCTTATCTGGAGCACCATCGAAGACATGTATTTCAAGATAATATCGATGATTTGCTTTAAAAAAACGTCATATAACAGG
>NZ_JBYVEB010000165.1:0-4095 GCF_058117085.1 Chryseobacterium sp. CG10_8
TTTTGGGGCTTTGCGTTCGGGCGGGAAATGTAAGCACAAAAGCCGATATTATTACTAAAGTTTAATTGAAAAACTGCTGTTGAATTTTGCTCTTCAGCCCGCCTGACGCAAAACCCTTGTTGTCTGCCGTTTTTCTCCTCGTCTGCTGTCAATATTTTTTATAAAATTTTACTTGTCGCTCAACGGATAAAAGTCCTCTGTCATTTTAATACTTTCAAGTTTTCCGTCTTTATAAGTGTATAAAAACGAACCTCCCCAAAGTGTTTTCGGATATTTTAAAATTTGTTCGGTCTCTTTTTTGAGAGCCTCGTTACTTATACTGTCAACAACATCTTTTACTGCAAACCATTTGTATTCTCGGTCAGGTTGTTTGGGTTGAATAAGTTCACCGCTGATGTATTTTGCGGTATAGTGTGTCCGATACGAAACTTCTTTATGGTCGGGCAAGTCTTTGAACTTATAAGTGTAAACACCCGAAAGTTTTACAATTTTAATAGAAAGTCCGATTGCGTTCGCCAAACTGTCCAATCCCTCTTTTAATGACTGATTTTCATTTGAACGTAAAGATGGTGTCATCCAACCATTTCGTCCTTTTTCTAACAAAATTTGTTTGTCCTTGAAAATAATTAGTCGTTGGATTGTGTAATTGTCCGCTTTTTTAATTGTCTCTTGTTTGGGTGTAGTTTTTGAAGTGTCTTGAGCAAAAATGGATTGTCCAAAAGTCAAGAAAACTAAAACTATCAAAATTACTTTCATTCGCTTTATCATTTTTATGTCTTACTGTTAATGTTTTTTGGTGTCGCTTTAAAATGGCAGGCAACGGAAAAAGTATTTGTGAAGGCGGGGCGAAAATAGACAAAACTTCTATAATCCCAAAAGTTGAAAGAAAGTAGGGTAGTTCTACTGATAACTTTCAGCCCCGCTTTTACAAATACCATGTTGGCAGAAGTGGTACATTATTGTTTTATCAGAATCATTTCCATAGGAAAAGTACTTCCATTTAATGGCATATTTGGTGGATTTTGAACACCCGTTTGTTTATTAACTGTTACAACATGCTCTACATTAAACATGCTCAATTTAATTTGAGTAGAAGATAAACTCTCCAATTTTACATCAAAATCTTTGTATTTTTTGTAATCTCTAAAAGCAATTGAAGTAATTTGATTATGACAGTTTAATGTGAACATAACATTTGAATCATAATCTTTTGTTAAATCATCATTAGAAGTATCCGCAATCAAAACTCCGTTTTCCCAATATTTATAATAGCCAATTAAGCGGTCGTGATAGTAATTTTCATTTCCATATTGAATATAATTATGTTTTTGCTTAATAAGGGTTAGTTGAAACTCACGAGTTCCACTTATCCACTTCCAAGTTCCGACAAATTTATCCATTTCGTTGGTGGTGTCTTTCAGATAATAATTTGGACTGGTGTGGTTGTATATTTTATTACATTCCAATAATGGAACGATGATATTCTGTGCTTTGCAAGATAGAAAAGCAAAAGTTGTAAAAGTTAATATAATTATATTTTTCATTTTTTTATAATTTAAGGTTGTGGACAAGGTGTTTTTTGTATGGTTACACCACCATCCACAGAAGTTAGTTTTTTCCATTGGTTATCTTCATATTGATACAAAAATATGGAATTGGAACCAATTTTACTACTGCTCATCACTTTCATAAAGAGTTTTTCCGCTTGGGCTGCGGTATAATCTATATTGGTTACCATTCCTGCTTCGTCGGTATAAATTTTTAAAATTAATTTCTCTGCCTTTAATCTTCCCTCTGTTGTATCCAAATCCAGTCCTTGGAATAAAGTATCAAGACTTGTTAGGTCTTGAACACGTAGAGCATAAATTGTGCCGTTGAAATTGGCAAGAAAACTTGAAAACTCGTTTTTCCTAAACGGAACCAACATTTTGTAATGTTCATATAACGTAACTATATCTTTGTAGGAATAAATAGGGATTGATTCTGGAGGATGGTTGTGAGCTTCTGCAATATCATAATTTGACATGGTGTTTTTTACAACCACAGTATTATCAGGAAGAACAGTTGCAGTTCCAGAAGTTATAGAATAAGCAATTTTGTTTTTGAATTTTTCAACTGTAAAACTAGTTTCGTGCATATCAGGGTTTTGTTTAGTTACTCTGTTTTTTATGCTATCTAATTTTGCTTTGAAAACAGTATCGTCAGTTTTTTCTTTCAATCTTTCGCAATCTGTTTTGTTTTCTATTGGTTCTGTATATACCAAGTTCGGCAGGGTTGGAGTTCCACCCAATTCATCTTGTGCTTCTTCTACAGGATTAGGATAGGTAGTTCCTGCATCGGGATTTGTTCCACTATTTGTTGGTTCTCCACCGCCGTCATAAGGATTAGTTGGTTCTCCACCACCACCTGATACAGGATCATCAACTTCTTCACAAACCAACACATTGATTACATATTGAACAGGTTTTCCTGCTGCACAATTGCATTCGGAGATATTGGTATGTCCTGGATGACATTTGCAGGGTTCTGTATAGGTTTGTTGTTCCCAATGGCAATCGTTATAAGAGCCCACTTTAAGTAATGCTCCGCTTCCGTATGTTCCTTTTGTAAGTTCTGTTGTTGTAACTTTGTTATCAAAACTGATTTCATTTCCCAAATTTATTTGCTGTATGTCTTGAGTATTAAGGTTATAAGTATTTACAAATTCTATATAAGTTCCATCAGGTTCAAGACTTAGAATTAAATTTTCAATAGGAGCGTTGATTGTGGAATTGTTTCTTTTGATGTTGAAGGTGTAGGTATGGTAAGCTCCATATTGAATAAAGATGACTTGGTCGGTATCAATAGAAACACTATCCCCATAATTCACCACTTTTCCCAAAGCGTTTTTGTTATTTTGTTTTTTTAGGATATTTTTTGCTTGGAAAAGTTGGGGTAGAATTTTATTTTTGTGGACACTTTCGCTAAGTTTAATAATTTTAGAAGTAAGTTCAAAATTTTTGGACTGTGCTGAAATTTGTTGTTCTTGCAAAAAATCGTTTCTACAGGAATTAATGATTGCAAGACAAAGCAAAAATAGCGCGCCGAGATACATGAATTTGTTTTTTGTCATAAGTGTTTTTTGTTTTGGTTAATACTCGTTTCCATTGGTTTTTTGCGGTAAGACTGTATACCATTTCTGCCAACGAAAAAGTATTAGCGGCGAAGAATATTCAAATTTTCAATTTGAGTATTCAAGCCCGCTTTTGCGAATACACTGTTGTCAGCAGTTTTTTTATTTGAACTTATTTGTTGTGATTCTGCCAATTTCTTCGTCATCACTGCTAAACCAATATTTTTCAGAAAAAATCCAATATTCATTCTCATATTGTGTGTCACGACATATTCTAACAATAAAACTATTTTCAGGATTTTTAATTCTTAATTTCATTTCTTCATTAATTCCAGAATGATGGGGTTCGTAATTTTTAATTTTTAGAAGTTCGTTTTTTAATTCTACGGAATTAAATTCTCCAAAATTTTTGTCGATTTGAATTATTTGTGTTTGCGGATTTTTTATTATTTCAATAAATTCATTTCTAATTTTTCTTAAAATAGTTACTTGTAATAATACTAAGGTTATTCCTAAAACAATTAATTGTCCAAAAAGAACTCCTCCAATAATTCTAATTCTTCTTGGATTCTTTTTAAGACTTTTTAATAAGTTAGAAAATAACATTAAAACAAAACCTAAAAAAGCCAAACCAAACGAATAAGGTAAAGGAAATCTTAAAAATGAATATATTTTTTCGAGGGTTTCAATCATAAAATTGCTGATAACGAAAAAGTATTAGCGAAGGCGGGCGAAAAGTGAACTGAAAGTTCGATTTTCAACCAACTGAAGCCAATGCTTTTTCAATGAAGTAAACTTACAAAAATATTACGGAATTGAAAAGCAGTGGCGACGAAGAATATTCAAATTTTCAATTTGAGTATTCAAGCGCGCTTTTGCTAATACATTGTTGTAGGCCGTTTTTTATTCAATTTTAACATAAGGAAGTTTAATATTCAATTTTTCTTCTAAATTTTGGATGTAATCAATTTCATCTAATAAAA
>NZ_JBYVEB010000166.1:0-4065 GCF_058117085.1 Chryseobacterium sp. CG10_8
TTTTTCGGCTTGGCGATGTGGCGGATTTTTAGCACAAAAGTTCAATAGAATTCCTAATGTTGAACCTTGCACAAATGTTACATAGAAGCACTTCAGCCGCCATATTGCCAAACCGATGTTACCTGCTGTACTTTTCATTTCATTATTTCTTTCAGGTCGTTGATAAATGTGTCAACCGCCTCTTTATTATCTTTTTTCCATCTATTAAATAATCTGCTATTTCCTTTACCGAAGTATCTTTGATTTGATTCATCATTAAACCATCTTTTGTGATTTTTGTCTGCAAAGTTACCGAAGCATGTTTGATGAGTGAAATTATTGTCATTGTCCCAAAATTCGTCATTGTCATCAAGTGAAAATATAAAATCAAATAGTACTTTTTCGGGTTTATGCAGCCCAGGTAAGATTACTGTTCTTGGCGTATTTCTACGAGAATGGTTTACTCTTGCATCACCGTCAAGTATAAAATTAGTGGTCTTAAAGATTGGATGTTTTGAGTTAGCCATTTCAATAAGTGTTCCGTCTGGAAATGGTCCTTTTATTACTTCTATTTTTTGTTTTAAATCTGTGCCATTTAATAGATTTTTCGCCCAATGTTCGGCAACTATATCTTCACAAATAAATTGTATTTTTTCTATTTTTTTTGCAATTCCAGTTTGTACCTTTATTACATTTTTTAAAAGTTCAATATTAGGATTAACCTCATTTATTGCATTTTTATTATTCCATTTTAAAAAATTGATTTTGGTTTCTTCTCCTGTCTTTTTAGATAAGTGTTCTAATATTTCAATAGAATGAGTTGTGAATACAATTTGAACATTTAGTGTTTTTGCTAATCCAAATAACTTGTCAACTAGCTTTATTTGTGAACCTGCATATAAAGTCGCATCAATTTCGTCAATAAGTAAAAGCCCTCCTTTATAGTTTTCCCTAAGTTCGTTTTTTAATCGACCAAATGAAAGTATTGATGAAATTATTTGGCCAAGATTGTCTTGTCCAGCAGAATTTCCTAAATGTCCGTAGTCATCCGTCTTCATAGCAAAAATTTGTTTGTTAGGAGACTTTACATATTCTGCTTCAACTACCTCTCTTGTTAAATATAAAATTTCTTTGGAAAGTTTAGCAAACTGATTCTTATCTGCATTTGCCATTTCAAAGTCTTGCAAATTGATAGTCTTTTCAGTCGCTAATGGAATTAGTCGTTTTAATCCCAAATATATAACTGGAAAGTCTATTGCTATACCACGTCCATCAAAATCTACTCTGTATCTGTTTTCAGTTTCAATTAGTCGTGTTGACATTTTTTTTGATTCTTCAATTAAAGAATCTTCGAAGTGAATTGAAACATTATATGAGTTTTTGAAGTCTTTTTCAGGGCAGAATCTAAATATTTCGGAGTATTTGGATTTAAATGGAGTATCTAACTAATGTTTTATTTTTTGGTTTAAAGTCCGATGCTTGTGATATCCATCCAAGTAGAGTAGATTTTCCAGTCCCATTCTGTCCAGCAATTGCGGTCATTACACTGCCAATCTCTATTGTCTGTTTGCTTATGTGTCGAAAATTATGAATTTCTAATTTTGTAAACTTCATATTTGGTTAATGTCGTTTTAGTATAGCAGGTAACGATAGGGTATTTATGCAGTGCGGACTAAATATGACAACTTTTTCTATAATTACCAAAACTAAACAAAAACCATTTCTCTTTTTGCTAAACTACAAAATTTGTAAAAAGGAAATGGTTTTTGTGAATTAATCGAAGCAACCGTTGTATTATGACTTTAACCCCGCATTGCATAAATACCATGTTGGCAGAAGTGGTGTCTTATTGTTTGGTTAAAGTGATTAATTGTTTTTGGGGAAATGTTTGTTCAAAAGTACTTGGACAATCACCAACAACAATATCATTATCTGACCAATAAACAATTGTCATTTGATTTGGTGTGTTTGTTTTTATTCTGAGATAAATTCTTCCGCGATTTAGACATCCTTTAGGCGAACTTCCAGCAAAATACATTTCATAAGATTGTAGATCAGACTGAAAGCCTAAACCTGAAAACTTTGTTTGACTATCGTTTGTTTCATTAAAATTATCATATATAGATAATCCAATTAAACCACTTGGAGCATCAGTTGAAATCCTAATACGACCAACTAAAATATCACTTTTTTCACCCAAATCAGCCCATAATCCCTTTACAAATTTTAATTCATAAATCTTTCCATTGTAAGTTCCTTTCCATATTCCAACATATTTGTCCAAAGAATTATTAATGTCTTTTGCATAGTTATATTCAGGACAATTTGGATTTCCGATGCATTGTGCTGCAGTTTCTAAGGAAACCGTTTGTGATTTGCAAGATATTGCAATTAAAGAAATGAGTATTATTAATATATTTTTCATAGTTCTAATTATTTATTCGGACAATTTGTTTCTACTGTATCTGTTTTATCTGTATTTAGCTTGATTTCTGTGTTTGTACCATCACTATTCATTCGATATAAAGTTAATCCTTTTAAATTCATTTTTTCGCTCATAAAGTATAAAAAACCATGTTCAAGTTTATCAGAATTACCAATTTTTTTATTCATGTAAGTTGTAAAATCTTTACTGAAATTGTCAATTTGTTCATCAGTAAAAGTTTTAATCTGATATTGATTCCCAGTAAATCTGATCTGGTAGTTTCCACTACTCGTAACCATGACTGCATATGGATCACTCAAAGATTTACCAAGATTTTGAGCATTTTGAATTAAATCCATGAAATAATTGACATCAGCAGGAGAAAATATTTTTATTCCTTTTCTGTCTTGTGTATCTCCATTTGGAAGGGTAATCGAAAAATCATCCACATGGGTATGCATAAACCCTTTTATATAGGTATTACTCGAAACTGTTGGCAGACTCAAAGAATTTGCAGTAGGAGTTGCACTCGCATTATCTTTGTACTCGTAATCTCCTCCCCATTTTTGGATATAACCAGTTTCTTTTTGTAAACCTGTTTTTGTTTGCAAAGTATCCACTCTTTTCTTGAAATCTTCATCTGCTCTTTGAGTTTTTATTTTTTTACAAGGAGTGTCCACAAGAGTTAAATTAGGTAACGTTGGTGTTCCTATTTGACAACCATTTTCATCAGTGAAACCGGTGGAAGCACCTTGTGGATCGGTAGGAACAATTACACAATCGTCGGGGTCTGTTGGAGTGGTAGGGGGGCAGTCTTCACATGGACTACCACCTCCGCCACCGCCACCTCCACCTCCAGAACCTCCTTCTGAGGGTGCAATAGTATTATCTTGTACTTCAATGCAACTATAAGTCGAAACCGTATAAGCCGTTGGTGGAGTCCCAGCTGAAAGATTATTTAGATATTCGCAATCATGAAAATTGGAACCATCGTGTTTACCAGAACTACAGGGAACCCAAACTGTTTCAGTTGTCCAACTACAAACACTTCTTGCAAGTTGACCGTTTCCATTAAAAGTTCCATTAGCTAATTCTTTAACAGTGGTATTTTCATCAGAATAAAAATAATACCCATTTCTGATATTCTCCTTTTCTTGAGGCGTTAAATTGTATGTGACTAAAAACTCTTTGTAAGTTCCATCAGGAAGTGGAGTAAGAAGTAAATTCTCAACAGGATCATTTGGAGAAGAATTGCTCCTTTGAATATTGAATGTGTAAGTATGATAATTTCCGTTTTCAATATAAATTACGTGGTCAGTATTAATCGAAATACTATCTCCGTAATTTACTGTTTTTGCAAAGGAGTTTTTAATATTTGCTTTGTTAAGTTCGGTTCTTACAGTTTTAAGTTGGGAAAGTACCCTTTCTCTATGTTTACTTTCATTAAGGTTAATGATTTTGGAAGTCATTTCTGAAATCTGGCCTTGTTCTCGAACTTGGTTTTCATGTAAATAATCGTTTCTACAGGAATTAATGATTCCGAGGAAAAGTAACAACAAGCCTAACAAATAAATAATTTTGTTTTTTGTCATGTGTTTTTGTTTTAGGTTTATACTCGTTTCCGTTGGTTTTTAGCGGTATGTTTGGTTACCATTTCTGCC
>NZ_JBYVEB010000167.1:0-4023 GCF_058117085.1 Chryseobacterium sp. CG10_8
ATTAATGCCAAAGCGGATACGATAATTCCGACCATAAATACGGTATAAGTAATTCTTAGTAATCGATATTTTCTCTCCAATACCAAACCGAGATAATAGAGGTCCTTGGTGAGTGAGTTATATAAAACGTCTTCGTTATCAATGAGATAGTCTATTCCCCATTCGAATTCTTTGAGACTCATTTTATGAAAATTTCCAAAGAACAGAATATTGGTTTTCTTTTCCTTAATCATGTCTTGTGTGACTTTGACATTGGAAATATTGGGTCTCGTTGAAAGTACAGATAATACAACGGTGATAACACTGAAAGTAATTAAAATAAAAGTAGGAATCACCAAAAAGGAATTGGACATACTATCCAATTTTGGCATGAGTGTCGAAAGCACCACGGAGATAATAATTGCATTGACCGAAAGTAGAATGTTGGCTTTGGTATCAGCAATTGCGCTTAACTCAATGTGATTCTTTAACTGGACACGGAATAGCGTTTCGACTCCACGTCCCAGTTTTTTTGCGGAGTTTTCTTTGGCGATAGCTTTTTGCTCTAATTTTTCGATTTTCTTTTCCAATTGATTAATTTCTTTTTTGGGTTTCCATTTGGATTGTGCAGTGGCGGAGTTATAAGCATGATCTTTAAAGAAATCCAAATTTCTCTTTTGCCATAGCAATTCATCCAATTTTTTACCAGTCTTATGTTGAATTTCTTTTTTAAGGTTTCCAGATATTTCAAAGTAATTTTCAGCTGCCATATGCCCAAAGTCTGCATCAATCATTATTTTTTCTTGATTGTTGGTGGGAGCTACGTTCCATTGAGTTGATAAAATCAGCGATTTTACTTTATTGATGGTTTCTGGGGAGGCATTTTCCGATTTTAAAAAAGTTTCTGCGATGGCTGCACTTTCTTCTTCATGATTTTGGTCGGATTTGGTATATCCAGTATCATGGAACCACGCTGCAAGCTGTAATTGCGCTTTCTCTTCTTCTGAAAGTCCTTCTTTTTTAGCCAAATAAGTAACGTCATTTACAACTCGTTGATTATGTGATAGATTGTGATAAAAATTTTTAGGAGATAGTTCTTTTTCCAGCAAATCCTTGACGTAGATTTCTGCTTTATTGACAGTTTCAAGCATGGTGTTGTTTTTTAATATCGGCAAAATTACAAATATTAACATAACATCCGATGCAGAAGAAAAGGTTTAACTTAATTTCTACATTCAAATTCAAATATATAATTGAGGACGATTCTTTTAATCTTTTACCTTAATTGGTGATGACTTTCTGCCAAAAAAGATGAAAAAAAACGTATTTTTGCGCAAATTAGAATTAGAAATTTTTCAACCATCATCTAAACCATCATTCATGCATAACGGAATCATTATCCTTGACTTTGGCTCACAGTACAATCAATTAATAGCTCGTAGAATTCGTGAAATGGAAGTATACTCGGAGGTTTTACCCTTCAGTACTCCAGTTTCTGAAATTTTAGAAAGAAAACCTGTTGGAATCATCCTTTCTGGTGGTCCAAGTTCCGTTAATGCGGAAAATGCACACCTTGTTGAGAAGCAACTTTTCGAACTTGGAATTCCTGTTTTGGGGATTTGCTACGGAATGCAGTTGACGACTTATGTTTTGGGAGGAACGGTTAAAAAAGGCGAGAAGGGAGAATACGGTAAGGCCAATTTGCATATTGAAAAAAGTTCTGCTTTTTTTGAAGGTGTTTCCACCGATTCCATTGTTTGGATGAGTCACTTTGATGAAGTAGAAATTGTTCCTGAAGGTTTTGAGATTAACGGTAAAACAGACGTTATCTCTGCGATTTCTAATGAAGCAAAGAAAATCTACGGCGTACAGTTTCATCCAGAGGTTTCTCACACCGCAGAAGGTGCTAAGATGCTGGAAAACTTTGTTTTTAAAGTTTGTAATGCCGAAAAGAATTGGAAACTAACCAACTATATCGAAAGAACGGTTGCAGAAATTAAAGAAAAAGTGGGGACAGAAAGAGTAATTCTCGGACTTTCTGGTGGTGTAGATTCTTCTGTTGCTGCGGTATTAATTCATAAGGCGATTGGTGACCAATTGACTTGTATCTTTGTTGATACAGGGCTACTGAGAAAAGATGAAGGTAGGAAAGTAATGGAAAATTATGGAGAGCACTTCCACATGAATATCAAAATGGTAGATGCTTCCGAGAGATTTTTAAATAAATTAAAAGGGATTTCTGACCCCGAAGCCAAGCGTAAAGCTATCGGAAACGAGTTTGTTCATGTTTTTGACGAAGAATCTCACAAAATAGAAGGAGCTAAATTTTTGGCGCAAGGAACGATTTATCCAGATGTTATCGAAAGTCAATCTGTAAAAGGACCTTCAGCGGTGATTAAATCTCACCATAATGTGGGGGGACTTCCAGAGGAAATGAAATTAGAACTACTGGAGCCATTGCGAGAATTATTTAAAGATGAAGTTAGAAAAGTGGGAGAGGAATTGGGTATTCCGCATCATTTGGTGTATCGTCATCCTTTCCCAGGTCCTGGTCTTGGAATTAGAATTTTGGGTGAAGTTGACGCAGAAAAAGTGAAAATTTTGCAAGAAGCGGATGATATCTTTATCGAAGAATTATACAAAAATGATTTCTACGAAAAAGTTTCGCAAGCATTTGTAGTTTTGTTGCCCGTTAAATCTGTTGGTGTGATGGGAGATGAGCGAACTTATGAATATACAGCTGTTGTGCGTTCTGCTAATACCATAGACTTTATGACGGCTACTTTCAGTCATTTTTCTTGGGAATTCTTAGAAAAAGTTTCTAACAGAATCATCAATGAGGTTAAAGGAATTAACCGTGTAACCTATGATATCTCCAGTAAACCACCTGCAACTATTGAGTGGGAATAGAAATATAAGGGATTATAGCTTTAATAAGTTTGAAAATATCAGGACATTTATTCACTTTTTAGGTTAAGTTAAATGCTTCTGCAAGCAATTGATGTGATCTGAGCCTTGCTTCATGATTAGAAGTAACTGTTTGCAGCATAATCTCTTCTGCTCCAAAAGCATCTGCAATTTGGGTTAACCATTCATGTAATTTTTCTGGCGTTCCAGTCAAGATTCTTGGTGGTTGAACTGGGTTTTGCATCTCTTCGAATTGCGGTAATCCGCCCAACTCTCTAATGGCGGTATCTTCATCTTCTAAAAGGCTGTGGATATCGCCTTTAGTCCTTAGTTTATAATCAAATAGAATGAAAGGTGCTGCAAATCTGTTCGCTTCTTCCTCTGTTTCAGCTGCATAAACATTAAGTGCTAACATAAGATTGGGCTTTTGATTTCCTGCAGGATCTTTCGAAGGTTTAAAGTTTTGGATGTAAAACCGAGAAATAGGGTAGGATTGGACCGGATTGATAAACGCTGCAAATGCATAGGATAAACCAAGTTGACCAGCAATATTAGAACTCCATGGACTAGATCCGAGTAGCCAAAACTCTGGAGAACTTCCATTATTATATGAAATTACTTTACTGAAAGGATTATTGAAATCAAAATCTTGATTGATCCAATGTACTAATTCAACCAGCTGTTCCGCAGAGTCATCTGTGGAATTATGCCTTGATGAACGGTTTCTTTGCAGTGCCATATCGATAATAGGTCCGGCTGTCGCTCTACCGATTCCCATATCAATTCTATCTGGGAATAATTCTTCAAGAGAATTAAAAACTTCAGCTACTTTGAATGGACTGTAATGATTGAGGAGGACAGCACCAGAACCAACTCTTATTTTTTCGGTTTGTGAAGCGATGTAGGGAATCATAACTTCTGGTGTTCTTCCGGCTCCTGTTCCAGCCGCATGATGCTCTGCTACCCAGAATCTGTTGTATCCCCATTTTTCAGCCTTTTGGGCAAGGTCTAAAGTGTTTCTTAAAGCTTGCGTTCTGTCGCCGTTTTTGGGAACGACTGACAAATCTAAAATGGAAAGTTTCATGGTTTTGTTTTTAAGTGGTTATATTAGTTTAGTTATTTTTTTTCTAATTTTTT
>NZ_JBYVEB010000168.1:0-4020 GCF_058117085.1 Chryseobacterium sp. CG10_8
TCAAATATTTTCACATGACAAATATCATGTATTAACATTGGGTTAACATTGGAAGAAGGTTTACTTTTGCGCCTTCAAAATTTTAAACAAAAAAACATGAAAAAATTATTTTTAGTTGGTGCTTTAGCACTTGTCGGAGCAATGAATGCTCAAAAAAACACCTTGTTAGTTGGTGGTGATATTTCTTATACTACTACAAAGGATACTTCTGGTACGTCTAACGCAGAAACTAAAACAAATGAATTTTCTTTTAATCCAACAATCGGTTACCAGTTTTCTGATAACATGACTGCAGGTGTTAGATTTGGTTTTAATAATGGAAAAAGTACTAATGATTATACTTCTTCTAATGTTTATTATGCAACTGAGACTAAATACAATGATTTCCAATATGGCGTTTTCGGAAGATATGCTAAACCTCTAGGTGGAGCATTTGCAGTGTACGGTGATTTGGATCTTTATGCATTCAATGGAAAAGAAACTGGTAGTGCAACTGTTGGTTCTGTAACAACTTCAAATGAAGCTAAGTATAATGGTTTTGGTGTTGGATTTACTCCAAACTTATTTATCAACTTCAAAAATTCTTTCGGATTGAATTTCAACATCGGAGGTATTGGTTACGAAGGATCAAAAGCTGACGGTTCTGGAGATAAAACAAGTTCTTTCAACGTTAATTTTGGTAAAACTGTTAACATCGGTATTTCTAAAAACTTCAAGTTGGGTAAATAATAAGCATTTATTTATTAATATTAATCCTGAGAATTTTCTCAGGATTTTTTTTAGGGTGAACTCGTAAAAATTGCTTTTACCACTTTTTGTCCTCAAAAGAGTGGGATTTTTATGAATTGAGATTTTGATAGAATAATGATAAATGTCATTCTTAAGTATTAAGCTAGTATTGAGACTTATTTTACTTTTACAGCAGAAATTTTAAATTAATAAAAGACATGAAAAAATTATTGTTAATCGCTTCTATGATTATTTTAGGAGCTAACGTTAGTGCACAAGAAAAATCTGCAGGATTCAAAGGAAAATGGTTTGTAATGGGACAGGCAGGGTATAATTCTTCAGACAATAATACTGTAAGTAATTATAGTGTTTTGCCTGCTGTGGGTACTTTCATTGCGCCGACTACAGCGGTAGGAGCAGCATTTGGTTATGTTGGATCTAGTGTTAAAGATTCTGACGAAGCAACAGGTGCGTTTGTTGTTCAGCCTCTTGTAAGAAAATATTGGGGAGTTTCTGATAAGCTTTTCATTTTCGGACAGGCATCTGTTCCATTAACATTTGGAAAAAATACATCAGCTTCTAATTATGAAACGAAGTACACAAGTTACGGAATCCAATTAGCGCCAGGCCTTGATTATTTTCTTTCTCCGCATTGGACAATTGAAACTCAGTTTGGGTTGTTAGGTTGGAGTGGAACAAGCTACAAAGATGGTGAAGATTATAATGACTTCGAAATCGGTCTTAACTCCGGTTTATTGAGCGGAGTTAAATTCGGAGTTAAATATGTATTCTAATAAAACAGAGTATTAAATCAAACTCTAAAAGGCATTTCAAATCATTTTGAAATGCTTTTTTTTGTTCATTATTCACTTTGTAATCTAAATTTTGATTTTCATATATTTGCTACGTAAAAAATTAATTTAACCAATTGTCTTAATGGCAATAAATAAACAATTTAATTATGAAAAAACTATTTTTGGTTGGTGCTTTAGCACTATTTGGAGTAATGAATGCTCAATCTGGTTTTAAGATTGGAGCTCACTTTGGTTTACCAGTTGTTGATGCTTCTGATTCTTATAGCTTCAAATTTGGAGTTGACGCAGCTTACCTATTTCCTGTTGCTGAAAAATTGAGTGTTGGTGTAGCTACAGGTTATCAAGCTTGGTTAGGGAAGGAGTATTATGGATATGATGTTCCAACAATGAGCATGGTTCCTCTGGCTGCGACAGCAGAGTATAAAATCGCGGATAAGTTTGGTCTTGGATTGGATCTTGGATATGCTTTCGCTTTTTCTGACTATGATGATGGTGGAGGATTCTACTATGTACCAAGAGCGTCTTATTACTTCAACAGTAAAACTGCTGCGACACTTAGTTATACTGGTGTAACTAAAGATGGTCCTGACTATTATTATGGAGGATGGTATCTTGGAAGTAGCAGAACAAATTACGGTTCAGTTAATCTTGGAATTACTTACATGATTGGGAAATAATCTATAAATTATTAATAAATGAAAAGCCACTTCGTACGAAGTGGCTTTTGTATTGTAAAGAAAGTTGTAAACTTCTATCTTCCGAAAAGGTTACCGCCCATTCCTGGCATTTTTGGCATTCCTTTGCTCATCATCTGCATTAACTGTTTTCCTTGAGGTCCTTGCATCATCTTCATCATTTTACCCATCTGCTCAAACTGTTTCATCAGCGCATTGACGTCTTCAATTTTTCTACCAGAACCTTTCGCAATTCTGGTTTTTCTTTGAGTATTAATGATAGAAGGTTTTCTTCTTTCTTGTGGTGTCATGGAGTGGATGATTGCTTCAACGTGTTTGAAGGCGTCATCGCTGATGTCAACGTCTTTAATTGCTTTCCCCATTCCCGGAACCATTCCCATCAAATCCTTCATGTTACCCATCTTCTTAATCTGCTGAATTTGCTTCAAGAAATCATCAAAACCAAATTCGTTTTTAGCGATCTGCTTTTGGATTCTTAATGCTTCCTCTTCATCAAATTGCTCTTGAGCTCTTTCTACCAAAGATACAACGTCTCCCATTCCTAAGATACGGTCTGCCATCCTTTCTGGATAGAAGATATCCAAAGCTTCCATTTTTTCTCCGGTGGAGATAAATTTGATTGGCTTTTCAACAACAGAGCGAATTGTTAAAGCAGCACCACCTCTGGTATCACCATCTAATTTGGTCAAAACAACCCCGTCAAAATTAAGCGCATCATTGAAGGCTTTTGCCGTATTCACAGCATCTTGACCAGTCATAGAGTCCACCACGAAAAGCGTTTCTTGAGGCTTGATGAAATAATGAACAGACTTAATCTCGTTCATCATCTGTTCATCAACTGCTAGACGACCAGCGGTATCGACAATTACGGTATCGAAATTATTTTCTTTGGCATATTTCACTGCATTTTCAGCAATAGCAGAAGGATTGGTTGCACCCTCTTCAGAATAAACTGGAACATTAACTTGCTCTCCTAATATTTTCAACTGATCAACAGCAGCGGGACGATAAACGTCACAAGCAACCAAAAGAGGCTTTTTGTTTCTTTTTTGTTTTAGATAATGCGCTAATTTACCAGAAAATGTAGTCTTACCAGAACCTTGCAAACCAGCAATTAGTATAACAGAAGGTTTACCAGAAAGGTTAATTCCTTCATGTGTACCACCCATTAAATCAACCAATTCATCGTGAACGATTTTGGTCATCAATTGTCCTGGAGTAAGGCTTGTTAATACATTTTCACCAATGGCTTTATCTTGGACTCTCTTGGTAAGGTCTTTTGCAATTTTGTAGTTAACATCAGCATCAACCAAAGCACGTCTGATTTCCTTCACCGTTTCTGCAACGTTGATTTCTGTAATCTTTCCGCGACCTTTGAGGTTGTGTAATGCCTGATCTAATTTATCTTGTAAACTATTGAACATAATTTGATTTTAGGATTGCAAAAATAATGATTTTTAAGGAATTTTGAAAAAGGTATATTCAACCTTCTTATTTATTAAGTAGTTTTGCAAAAAATTCCGATGAAAAACGAGGACAAAGATAAGAAACAAAGTGATGAAGAATTCGCTAAAAGTGGATTCAGAAGTTATGCTGTTTACTCAGGAGTAGTTTTTCAGATGTTGGCTACAATGGGTTTGGGATTTTGGGGAGGAAAGAAGCTTAATGATTATTATGAGATGGAAAATAATCTACTTACAGTAGGAGTAGGTTTTCTCGCTATGGCTTTGGCATTATACAATACGGTGAAAAATTTAGAAAGAATTAATAAAAAAGATTAA
>NZ_JBYVEB010000169.1:0-3962 GCF_058117085.1 Chryseobacterium sp. CG10_8
AAACTTATTAACCTTTAAAATTTTGAACCATGAGAAAAATCTCAAAATTACCAGTATTGTTGTTCTCTTTCCTGTTAATGTGGAATTGTTCATCAACAAGCATGGTCAACTCTTACGCTGACTCTAGTGCAAAAACAGTAATTAATAATGCAAAAAAAGTGTTCGTTGCTTCATTGTTGAAGGATGAAGGCTCTAGCAGAAATGCTGAAATGGCTATTTGTCAGGCTTTTGGAAGTCGGGCTGTACCAGCTTATACAATGATGAGCAACCTTACCAAAGATAATGCAGATAGTTATCTTAAAGATCACGGTTTTGATGTAGCCGTAGTAAGTAGATTGGTATCTGTGGATAAAAATCTAGATTATGTCCCTGGTAATTACGATACGTTTCCAGGTTATTATGGAGGCTTTTATGGGTATTGGGGCATGGCATATTCTGATTTTTATGACCCTGGCTATTATCAAACTACCAAAAATTATAAAGTAGAAACTAATATTTACGACCTAGTCTCTAATAAATTGGTTTACTCAGCAGTGACAGATACGGTGGATCCTTCAACGGTAAATAGTGGAATGGGTGATATCATTTCATCAATAAAATCGGATCTCCAGAAAAAAGGTATCATTAGCAATTAGTTACTAATTGCCAATCATATAGATCTAAATTTGTTTTTAGGTAAAGCGACTTTCTTAGTCGCTTTGCTTTTTTTATGAATCGAAATTGGAAATAATTCATATAAATCAATCATTATTTAAGATATTTTTTTTCATTTAATTTCATCAATATAATTTCTTGCAAGGGTTTAGAAAAAACTTAGTAATTTTGCTATCCCGATTGGTTAAGAAGGCCAAAAGGAGGTTATAGAAAATATAGATGCATATAAGTCTTATTATGCAATTGTTGCGATTTAATAAGTTTGGTGCATTGTTGTTTTTCAATTAGATAAAAAAAATATAAATGTTATGAGAAAAATGTTGAAAGCATCAGTTCTGATGCTTGTCGCTTTAGTGGCGTGGAGTTGTTCATCTACCAAAATTGTTAACTCTTACACGGATCCAACAGCTAAAACCGTAATTCCTAATGCAAAAAAAATTATGGTGTCTGCTTTATTCAAAAGTCAAGCTGCGGTAAGTAATGCCGAATCTACAATTTGCAATGCCATTGGAAGCAAAGCGGTTCCCGGCTCTTCGATGATGGCTAATCTGACAAAAGATGAGGCAGAGGATTATCTTAAGGCTAATGATTTTGATTTAGCAGTGGTAAGTAGAATGGTATCTGTTGAAGAAAGTAAAGATTATGTTCCGGGTAACTACAATTCTTATCCTGTGTATTACAGAGGTTTCCGTGGATATTGGGGAGTAGCCTATAGCAATTATTATGATCCTGGTTATTATGAAACGACTAAAAGCTATAAGGTAGAGACTAATGTTTATGACCTCAAAACCGATAAATTGGTTTATTCTGCTATTACAAGTACTTATGAACCATCTAGCTTCAGTAGCGGTATGAACGATGTTGTTGAAGCAATTAAAGAAGATATGCAGAAAAAAGGAATTATTAAAGCTAATCAATAGGAGAAGAGACTAATATCATATTGATTTGTCTCATGTTGAATCTATGACCAGAATTGCTTAACTTTAAGTATTCAAAATAATAAATTTTATTGTCATGGAAAATCATACCTTGGTGCACGAATTCCCAGAGTTTGAAGCCAAAATTTCAGAGTTAAAATTAAACGACGATCAATTTAGAAAGATGTTTGTGAATTATGAAGAGGTTAATGCGCTTATTTTGCATTATGAAGAAGGAGAACAAAATCACACAACAGACGAGCATTTGACCGAACTTCGAAAGAAAAGGGTTCATCTCAAAGACGAATTGTATAACTACTTGCATGCGAGATAAAAATAGAGCGACTTTCTGAGTCGCTTTTTTTGTGGACAATATTTAGCTTTTTATTCTGTTTAACAATAATAGAGTTATTGATTTTGACATGATTTTTATTTTTCGTAGAAAATCTATCAGCTAATTTTATGCAGAGCATAAAATTATGATTATCTTTGGGACTCTTTATTTTAAATTAAAACTTAAAGACATTTTATGGAATCAATAAAACGTATACACAATTTTCATATTCCGGTGATGGGTTTGGCATTTACCATTGATAGCCCTATTCGAGTGGCTCATTTCGGGATAGACTCTGTAATTTCGATTGCAGATGACGAATTGATAGAGAAAATGTCAGCTTTCTATGCAGAAAAATTCAAAAAACCTTACGAAGAAATTTCTAAGAAAGTAGAAGACTTCCGAGCAAAAAGGATTACCAATTATCTTAATTTGGTGGACCAAATTGTTAAAGAGAAGGTGGAAATTTTCAAAAATGATTTGTTAGAAAAGAAATCAGAATTAGAAAATTTCATCAATATGTTGCCTACTCAATCAGAGTTGAAGCTAAAATTGGATGAATTTGTAGAAAAAGGGAAAACTAATTTTAGTGAGCTGAAATCTGTGATCGACCAGTATCTACAGCCGGGAAGCATTGATGTTAACATCATGACCAAAGTAGATAAAGATAACTTCGAGAATGGACAGCAGTTACCAGTAGAATTTAACGATGCACATGCTTCTCTGAGAGGTTTCGCTAATTCTAATGTTAATTCTTCAATTGTGTTTTCAGCAGGGATGAATCCGCGATTGTTCAGCTATATTGAGAATTTTGACGGTTTTTATCCAGATGCTGATGGCAATATCAAAAAGAAGATCATTCTTAAAGTGAGCGACTACCGTTCGGCTGTTATTCAAGGGAATTTTTTAGCAAAAAAAGGAATTTGGGTTTCTGAATACAGAATTGAATCAGGATTAAATTGTGGAGGACATGCTTTCGCAACCGATGGATTGTTGATGGGACCTATTTTGGAGGAATTCAAAACCAAAAAGGAAGAATTAATTGCTTCTGCTTCAGTAATTTTAAATAAAGCTTTGGAGGATGAAGGAAGAGTAATTCCTAAAGAGCCATTGTCTTTGAAAATAACTGTACAAGGAGGAGTCGGAACAGCCGAAGAACATCAAATGTTATTGGATCTTTATCAAGTAGATTCTGTGGGTTGGGGAACACCTTTTTTATTGGTTCCTGAGGCGACAAGTGTAGATTCGGAAACAAGGAAATTGTTAGCTGGTGCCAAAGAAGAGGATTTGTATCTGAGTAATATTTCGCCTTTGGGAGTGCCTTTCAATACTATAAAAGGGACGACTAATAGCTTTTACAAAACCAAAAGAATCGAAAACGGAAAGGCAGGAAGTTCTTGCCCAAAAAGATTATTGGCTTTGAGCAAGGAATACGATGATGAAGGGATTTGTACAGCTTCTAAGAAATATCAAGACATTAAGTTGAATGATTTGAAGGTGCAGAATCTTTCACCGGAAGAATACCAAAAACAATTTAATAAGATTACGGATAAGTCTTGTCTGTGTGTTGGTTTGGCTAATGCCAGTTATTTGGATTTAGGAGTTCCTGTAAAAGGTCAGGAGCAAGGCGTTGTGGTTTGCCCTGGTCCTAATATGGCTTATTTTTCCAAAGAAGTGAGTCTCAAAGAGATGACGCAGCACATCTACGGAAGCAATCCTTTTGTGATGGACGAGAGTCGTCCTAATTTATTTGTGAAAGAATTGGATTTGTATCTTGACTATTTCAAAAAGCAATTGAACGACATCAAAGAAATGACCGCTCAGGAAACAAGAAAATGGAGCAAATTCAAAAACAATCTTAAAGAAGGAATCGAATATTATATTGACCTGTTCCAAAAACATCAATTGTTTGGTCAGGCTAATGATAAAAATATTAACCAGTTGAAAGTACTTGAAAACGAATTGGAAAGTATCAAAATTGGTTAGGATTAGTGATTAAATTATTGAATTAGGCATTTAAGCAATAATTTGTTTGTAAGAGATTGGTTTTGATATAA
>NZ_JBYVEB010000170.1:0-3848 GCF_058117085.1 Chryseobacterium sp. CG10_8
ACTGCTATTGATTTGACATTTATTAATTTCTAGAATTTTATCATGTCAAGTGTTGATTATTAGGAGCGCAAAACTTATTTTTGAGATTACAAGGTAGTGATAAATTTTTGATTCCGGTCAACAAATGTCAGAATCGGCATTTCATAGGTACTGTTAGTCCCTAAGTGGAAAAAAAAATTCTTCATCATCTAAATTAAGGGGCGTGCTGAACAGTTGTTCATCACGTTTTTTTTGGAATAAAATACTATAAATAACTACAAAAAGTGTCTAAAAAAAAATTCTTAGACACTTTATTTATTTCAAGTTTTTGGGCTTATACCATGTTATGCTTCACATGAAGAGCAAGTAACAAAGTTAACCATCATTTCTTTAGAAACTGAAGAACTTCTTTGATAATACAATGTTTTCACCCCTTTCTTCCATGCCTCAATATACAAGAAATTAACATCCTTAACTGGCATTGTCGAAGGAATCTGAAGGTTAAGCGATTGTGCTTGGTCAATATACTGTTGTCTTTGTGCGGCTTGAGAAATAATCTCCATTGGAGAAATTTCTTTAAATGTCTTAAACACAGCTTTTTCCTCTTCAGAAAGTTCTTTCAAATGCTGAACAGAACCGTGATTCAACATGATTGTTCTCCAAGTCTCCTCATTATCCAAATCCTTTTCTTGAAGTAATTTTGTTAAATATTTGTTCTTACGCATAAAATTTCCTTTCGCAAGACCAGCTTTGTAATAGTTAGAAGCAAAAGGTTCGATTCCAGGCGAAGTCTGTCCCAAAATTGCTGAACTAGAGGTCGTTGGAGCTATCGCCAAAACAGTAGTATTTCTCATTCCATAACCTTTCAACAACTCTGGTTCTCCATAGATATTGGCTAATTCTTTAGACGCTGCAACCGCCTCATCACGAATGTATCTAAAGGCTCTTGCATTAAACTGAGTCGCCTCAAAACTTTCGAAAGGAATCATATTTTTCTGCAAATAAGAATGGTAACCTAATGCTCCCAAACCTAACGCACGATGGCGTATTGCAAAATTTCTAGCTCCTTGTAAGTAGTAATTACCTTCAGTTTTTTCAATAAATTCTGATAAAACCGCATCTAAGAAATACACTGCTAATTTAACTGCGTTGGTATCTTTCCATTCATCAAAAAGCTCCAAATTCATTGAAGAGAGGCAACAGATGAAAGATTCTTCAGCGCTTGAAGGTAACATGATTTCAGAACAAAGATTACTTGCATTAACCATCATTCCGTTATCTTTATATACTTGAGGCTTATTACGGTTAACGTTATCGGTAAAGAAAATATAAGGAAGTCCTTTTTGCTGACGACTTTCTAATACTCTGGCCCAGATTTTACGTTTGTCCATATCTCCGTCAATCATGTCTTGCATCCAATAATCGGGTACACAAACTCCAGTAAATAAGTTTTGAATGGGACTACCAATATCTTTAATGGACAAAAATTCTTCGATATCACCGTGATCAATATCCAAGTAGGCAGCAAAAGCTCCTCTTCTCACTCCTCCTTGTGACACAACATCCATTGCTGTATCATACAATTTCATAAAAGAAACAGCCCCAGAAGATTTACCATTATCAGTAACCGCAGTACCACGATTTCGAAGCTCTCCAAAATATCCTGATGTACCACCACCAATTTTGGTCTGCATAATAACTTCACCTAATTTATGGGTGATTCCTTCAATATTATCAGGAATATGAACATTGAAACAAGAAATTGGCAAACCACGCTGAGTTCCCATATTAGCCCAAACTGGAGATGAAAAACTAATCCATCCCTTCACAATCATTTCCTTGAACGCAGGCTGTAACTCAGGTTTATACAATCTTTTTGCGGCTGCAGTTGTAATCCTATCGATAGCTCCCTCAACAGTTTCCCCTTTCAAAAGGTAACCTCGATTAAGCATTTGTTCAGACTCATCGTTAAGCCACCATATATCTAATTTCTTTTCTTCCATAGTTTTCTAATATTGCAAAAATTACAATGTTCTTTTAAAATTTAAATTTCATTTATGTTTAAATAATCAAAAAAAATCGCACTCACTAATTGAGTATCAATTCTCTATCGTAATAAAATCTGTCACATGCCTCCAATTGACCGACTTTGATTTTATTAATATGGGTAAATGTTACATTAGGATCAACCATTTCGAATTGTAATGCTTTTTTGATGCAATAATCAATTTTGTAGGCGACCGACATACACACTCGATGTCCTTTTACCAATCCCATTCCCATATAAATGTACTCTCCCAGCACAAACTCTCCGCTTTCATAGATATAAGAAAGCTCCTTCTCTAACGGTGTTAGCATACCGTAAAAATTTTAAATAAATCTTGAGAAGATTGACTTCAAAGTAATCCTTACCTCAATGGGGGAAAGAATCTACCTAAAACAAGTCATTCTCAGTAATACTCTTATCATGCTTAGTGTAGTCCACCGGTCTTTTTGCAAAGAAATCGTCTAACGAATTGGCAAACACTTCCTCCTCGAACCACATCATTGGGCGGTACTGTTCCGGTGTAATATCATAGCGAGTCTTCATATTGATCTTCTTAAGAGAATCATCAACACGATATTTCATGAAATTCAACAAATCTTCTTTGGTAAAATTATCAATCTCTCCTAATTCAAAAATCCAATCCAAGATTTCTGACTCCACTTCAATGGAGTAATCTACCAAACTATAAATATCCTCAATATCAGAATCTGTCAACAAATCTGGTTGCTCTTCTCTGATTTTATTGATTAAATAAATTCCAGCATTAGCATGGATTTGTTCATCAACAGAAGTCCAAGCAATAATATTGCTCACATTCTTCATATATCCTTTGAATCTAGTAAAGGACAAAATAATTGCAAATTGAGAGAATAATGATACGTTTTCAATTAAGATACTGAACAACAATAATGAAGATACATATTCTTTTGGTGTGGTAGAATTGGCATGTTTAAGAGCTTTATTAAGAAAGTCAATTCTCTTCTTAATCGAAGGAATCTCCACCACATACATAAACTCTTCATTATATCCTAACACTTCTAACAAACGAGAATACGCTTCTGAGTGACGGAACTCACATTCTGCGAAAGTAGCTCCAAGTCCGTTAAGTTCAGGTTTTGGAAGGTGATTATATAAGTTTCCCCAAAATGTTTTAACAGCAACTTCAATCTGGGCAATTGCTAAAAGTGCATGTTTAACAGCATTTTTTTCATGAGGTTCTAACTGAGAATGAAAATCTTGAACATCGGCGGTAAAGTCTACTTCAGAATGCACCCAAAACGCTTTGTTAATAGCTTCGGTGAACTGTAAAATTTCCGGATACTCGAAAGGTTTGTAACTCACTCTTTTGTCAAAAATGCCCATTTTTTTAATTTTTTCTTGTTAAACTTATGATAATTGCGGACGTATGAAAACCACACTAACGAAAACATTATCAAGTAAATACATGGAAAAACTATCCACATTTCTTCTTGCTTTTTTTTCACATTTGCGTGCTAACAAAATTAGAGAAATAGGGTCGATCTGGAAAGGCATTTTACTTAAAACCCTGATATTTAACATCAAAAGTTTTCCACAATCGCACAGATGTTTTGATATCAAGGGAATACAAGAAATTGAAGTTGATAAAATATATTTCCAACGGCTTTTTATTAAACAATATAAGAAAAGACACGATTAATAAACAGCTAAGAATCAAACAAAAATGAAAAAGAGATTATCCAACCCGTAAGTTGGAATAACCTCCTTACACAAATTAACTATGACACTTATCTATTGGCTAACGAATGATCACAATGGATGAAAATAAGTTAGAAAAAAAATT
>NZ_JBYVEB010000171.1:0-3710 GCF_058117085.1 Chryseobacterium sp. CG10_8
TTCTTTTAATAGTTTGTATTCTTTATTTGAAGGACTTTCAGAGTTTAGAATAAGACTTAGATTATTTTCTTTATTTATTTCTAAATTAAAGTTTCCTTTTTCAAGAAAGAAAGGTTTCGTATCATAGCCGCCATTAATTTTGGGATCAAAATATAAAATTGAGAAAGGTTGCGGATACAAAATTTTTCCGGTAATAATATTTTTAGGTTTGATAATAACAATTGTAGAGTTGAAATCCTGGCTAAATTTGGTTTCATTATTTGTTGATATTTCGTATTTGTAAACTTTATGAGTGTCTCTTATTGGGGCTATGAATAAAGAATCATTTACGAATTCAGGTGCATTCAAATTAATTTCGAAATTATTTTGAGAAAAAAAGAAATTAGATGTTATTATAAATAATATTTTAATGAATGGTTTCATGTGCGAGTGTTTTTTTTAATATTGCTGCCAACGGTTTATGGCTTTGCGGAGTGGCGGATTTTCAACACATATGTTCAATTGAAAAACTGAACTTGAACCTTGCACTAAACTGTCATAGAAGCACTGAACCCGCCATTTTGCAAAACCGATGTTATATGCCGTTTTTCTTTTGATCTATATATTTTCCGTTAAATAAATTATTTGGTTTCAGATATACAAAATTATGCTGAAAGTCTATAAAAGTATTAAATCTCTTCAAAACTTCATTTCCTAATATATGAATATTTTTATCTTTCAACGGTTTATTTGCTATCGTTATTTGAACAGGAACATTTTTAAGTTTATATTTTCCAATTCTTAAAGTTGATAAATTAGTAGTGACAACAGGAATTTCATTTCCTTGCGCACCTTTCATTATCACTTTTTTGATAATTGCCATTTTCTCGGTTGGAAATTTTTTCTGTGCTAACAAATCACTGTCTAACATTGCAGTTCTCTGAAATCCTGTGTCAAAAAGAAAAAGGTCGTTGTTTTCGACGCCATTTTGTTTAATTTTGCAATAAACTAAAAATACATCTTTAAAATATTCAATTTTTAGTTTAGAAAAATTTTTGCTTTTTGTCACATTTTCGGGTAATGCTGAATGTATTACTAATATGTTTTTATCATAATTAATTTCTATAATTTTATCTTTGAAAAAGTCCCATCCAAATCTTCCATCAGTTCCATGTCCTGTTAATTGAGCATCATAAACTTTAGTCTTATAGTTTGTATTTCCAATTTGTAAATTGTAGAAAGTGTTGTAGAGTTTTGGTGAAGATTTTAGTTTGTTTTTTAAGACATCATTAGTTATAACAAGTTCCGTTGTTCCTGTATCAAAATTTAGATTTAAAGTGTCAATCTTGTTGAAAACCGCTTGCACAAAAATTGTATTTTGCTCATTTATAGCAAAGTTGATTGTATCCAATTCATCATTTTTTTGTGCAAAAAGTGTGCAGTAAAATAATATGAATACAAAAAAAATAATTTTATTCATCATATTATACCAAATTTCTTATTTTTAAAATCTAAAATTAGTATTTTTTCATAAAAGAAATCATTTCCAATTATTCCGTCAATTCCTTGTTGTTTAAACCCAAAATAATCTTCTTCTGTAAACCATAACTGTTTTACAACAAAATTATTATTTCCTAATTGAACATTTTTATTTATGTTAACTGCTTTTAAAATTACAGGATTGTTGAAATTCTTGATATTATAATTTTCAACAATATTTTTGTTTTCAATAAGTTGTTTCATATTTTCTTTATAAGTTATCATAGGAAATAAACTTGCTCCACTATCATATTGAAAAAAAAATAATTTATCATCAATTGTAATAGGAACATTCAATTTGTTATTTGTAAACGTTGCGTTAACAAATTGTGCTTTCTTTTTTAGATTCTTTTTTATTTTTTTAGATATAACAATTTCTTTTTTAGGAAAATTTATTATCACATATTTATCCTTGAATATGTCTGAACCTACAACACCACAAACTTCTCCCTGGTCAAAATTTAATAAACCGTGTAAATCATAGTTTTTTATTTCAAAATCTCCAATTTTTAATTCTTGATTTTTAATAACAAAAACAGTATGTCCTGCAGCATTATCAGCAGGTTTGATTTCTTTATATTTAATTAATTCCGTATTTTCAAAACATTTGTCATAAATTAAAGTATTACTTGCTCCAATATCAAATTGAAATGGGTAAGTTTTATTTGCAATTGTAAAAGGAACACTCATTGCTATTTTATCAAAAATTTCACCATTGATTTCTCCCTTTTCCCAGTTAAAATTTATTTTATGACTTTGTGCATTTAGAATTAAAGCAAAAAATAAAAAAGTTAGAGTTAAATTTTTTTGATTCATATTTAAGTTCATTATGGTTAATTCATACTAGAGTTCGGCTGTAAAATGTCGTACAACGCCCCTCGGCTTGGCGATGTGGCGTTTCTTATCCCAAAGGTAATAAACTTTTCCCAATGTTTGAAATAGCTCCTATGGTTCTAAAAATTTCACTCCGAAGCCATATCGCCAAACCGATGCTAGCTGCAGATTATTCATTTTCAAAGTGATAATAGAGAATTTCAGACCAATAGTTCACTCCAAGCATATTCCACTTTTCTTGTTCTACGTTTTTAATCTTCTTCTCTAATTCCTGAATTTTTTCCGAATTGTCAGAGGAAAATATTTTTGACAAAAATCCTTTTGATTTAGAAAATCTGAAGATTTCATTTTTAAGGGCTTGTATAGATTTATTCATACTCCTAAAATTGTTCAAATATTCATTTATTTGACTCTCTATATTCATTATTTCTTCGTCAAAAAATTCTTTATTTTGGTCTTCCAGTTCCCCATCACCCATTTCATAAATTTCACCACATTCTAAAATTATATTTTGAAGTTGATGATTATTTAAAAATTCTTTGGTTTCATTTATTTGTTTCTCTAATTCTGTCTTATCAAACAAATTCTCACTTTGAAGTTTCATTAAAAAATCAAATAGTCTTTGTTTCCCTTTTTCAAAATCACCTTGAATAGCTATTGGGTGTTCATAGTCCCAGTTTATTGAGTTTGAAATTTTAGACTCTTGACTTACTAATATTTTATATGATAGAGGAATTGAATAACTGTATTCCGATAGTCCGAATATTTTATCTCCTTCTTTTCTATCACCCTTTGTTTTGTCAAAGTCGATTGAGTATAAGTAACTTCTATTTGCCATTCTGTTTGTTTTATTTGCTGCTAACGAAAAAGTATTGCCGAAGTGCGGGTTTTTACACGCTAAAAGTTCAATTTTTTGTGACTTTAGCAATTGCTTTTTTTGTGAAACTAAATTACAAAAAAATGTGTAACAAAAAAGCAATTGCGACGAAAAATGCAAAATCTCTCAATTTGCACTTCAACCCCGCATTTTGGCAATCTATGTTATCGGCAGGCTTTTTTACACACTATGCTGTAATTCAATTTCTGGAATTTCGTCATAAGTTCGACCATTCAATATTCGACCATTTGCTTTTTTGTTTTTTCCTCCCCATTGTTTGAAAAAGAATGCAACCTCAGTTTTTTGACATTGGTCCTGAATATCTAATACCCAATCTGCATCCATTGGTCTTGGTTTATGTCCACTCTCTCCACCAACAATAACCCAGTCTATATATTCTAAATTTAAGTTTTGCAAAGGTCCTATCAATGGTTCTAATGATAAAAACTTTACTTTAGCATTTGTTTTTCTTAAAAAGTCA
>NZ_JBYVEB010000172.1:0-3700 GCF_058117085.1 Chryseobacterium sp. CG10_8
TTGATTTCTACTTTTTGTTGATCTCCAGAAATAGAGTCCATACAAACGCAAGATGACTCTGAAAGCTCTTTCAGAAGTGCATTGTCATCATTTTTGTCTTTTTTGGTAGTTTGAGAAAAGCTAATCATACCTACTATAAGACATGCAAGAGTAATGGTTTTGCTTAACATTGTGTTTTTGTTTAATTTATTGAAAATACAAAGTCTTAATGATATCATTAGACTCCTTTCAAATTTAATAAAAAAAAGAATGGAAATAGCTTTTGGTGTAAAATAGTTAAAAAGGATTTTGGAGGTGTAGAAAATCAATTTCTTTTGAATTTCGCTTCAATAAGTTATACCTTTACATCTTCAAAGTTATTTTAAAATGATTAATGATCAAAGAAAGGAGCGATTTCGACAAATCGTTCAGAATAAATTTCAGATTTATAATTCGCTTTTCATGAGTTTGCCTTATGATAAGATGACCAATATTGGGATGTTGCTCCCATTTCTTTATGAAGAAAGCAAAGATGGTTACGAAGAAGGAAAAAGTCCTTTAGAGATTTTGGAAAACTTCTTCAAAAACCATACAGAACTTCATACCGAAGAACAGAAATTAGAATTGTTGTTTAAAATCATTCAGTACATAGAGAGACAAGTCGTGCTTTTTGACAGTATTGAAGATGCTGCTTTTCCACAACTGCATTCGGAGGGAGATAACGGAACCTTGGTTAACCTTCATGAACGCGCTGCTTTGGAACACAAGATGGAAGAAGTCCGTAAGAAAATGGAAGATTTTTCTGTGAAATTAGTTTTTACCGCGCACCCAACGCAGTTTTATCCCAATTCGGTTCAGAGGATTATTCATGATTTGAGGAACGCCATTTCAGAAGACTCAGTTACCAATATCGATATGTTGTTGCAGCAATTGGGTAAGACTCCTTTTGTTAATAAAGAGAAGCCGACGCCAATTGATGAGGCTTTAAGTATAATTTATTATCTCAGGTACGTTTACTATGATACCATTGGTGAATTGTTTACAAAGACCAAAAAGACCTTTGGGAATCATCATTTTTCACCATCTGAAGATCTGTTGCAATTAGGTTTCTGGCCAGGTGGAGACCGTGATGGGAATCCATTCGTAACAGCAGAGGTAACTCGAAGAGTAGCTAACGAATTACGTATTGCTATTTTGAAATCTTATTACAGTCATTTGAAATTTATTCGTAGAAGATTAAGTTTTAGTGGAGTTAGCGAAGTTCTAACACAGTTGAGTGAAAGATTGTACTCCGCGATTTTTGAAGTTAATAAACCTATTAATGCACAGGAAATAATTGAGAAAATCAATGAAGCAGAAGCAATATTGTTGAAGAAACATAATGGACTTTTCCATGATTTGTTGCTTAATTTCAGAGATAGAGTCAAGGTTTTTGGGACACATTTTGCGACATTGGATATCAGACAAGATAGCCGAATTCATCAAAAAGTGTTGGATGCGATTTTCGAGCATCAATTCGGAAAACAGGAGGATGTTAGCTTTGAAGACAAATTCACTTCAATTATTAATAAATCTGAAAAGATTGAACCCAATGTCTTCCAAGATGATATCGTGAAAGATACATTAGAAACGGTTTCTCAAATCAAAGATTTGCAACAACTCAATGGAGAAAGAGGAATGAATAGGTATATTATTTCTAACTCCGACCACGTGAAGGATGTTCTTAATGTTTATGCATTTTTCAGAGTTTGTGGATATCAAGAAGATGAAATCAAAGTGGATATTATTCCACTTTTTGAGACCATGGAAGGTCTTGCCAACTCAGAAAGTGTGATGAGACAATTGTTTCAAGAGCCTTTATATAAAGCACATTTGGAAAGACGAGGGAACCGTCAAACGATTATGTTGGGTTTTTCCGATGGAACCAAAGACGGAGGCTACCTTAAAGCGAATTGGGAAATTTTCAAAACTAAGGAACAGTTAACCAAATTAGCGGAAGAGTTTGAGATTAATGTTATTTTCTTCGATGGTAGAGGAGGACCTCCGGCAAGAGGAGGCGGAAAAACGCACGATTTTTATGCTTCTCAAGGAAAAACCATTGCTAATCACAAAATCGAACTCACCATCCAAGGTCAGACCATTACTTCGGTTTTCGGGAATAAGGATCAAGCTCAATATAATTTCGAACAATTGATTACTGCAGGTGTTGAGAATGATGTCTTTAAAGATTCCAAAAAAGAACTTAATCCGGAAGAGAGACAGCTGATTAGTGATTTGGCTGAAATTAGTTTCACCAAATACACAGAACTGAAGAATCATCCAATGTTTGTCGCTTATCTTCAGGAGATGAGTACGCTTCCATATTATGGTAGAACGAATATTGGAAGTAGACCAAGCAAAAGAGGGGATAGTAATGATTTGAAATTCGAAGATCTTCGTGCTATTCCGTTTGTGGGAAGTTGGTCGCAATTGAAGCAGAATGTTCCAGGATTTTTTGGATTCGGTTATGCTTTACAACAATATAAAGAGCAAGGAAAATTGGGTGCGGTGAAAAAACTGTATCAAAATTCTGATTTTTTCAAAACCTTGGTGCTGAATTCCATGATGAGTATGAGCAAATCGTATTTTCCACTGACTTATTATATGTCCAAAAATCCAAAGTTCGGAGCATTTTGGAATATCCTTTTTGACGAATACAATTTATCTAAATCTCTGATGTTGGAAATTACAGGTTTCCAAAGATTAATGGAGGAGGAACCGCTTTCCAGAAAATCAGTGGAGATTAGAGAAAAAATAGTTCTCCCGTTATTGACTATTCAGCAATATGCATTAATGAAGATTCAGCAAAATACAGATAGTAAAGAAGCCTATGAAAAACTGGTGATGCGTTCCTTGTTTGGGAATATTAATGCCAGCAGAAATTCAGCATAAAAGAAAAGTCCTCGCAAATCGGGGACTTTTTTCTTTCTCAACGAATACAAAAATCAGCTTTGGATAATGAAGTAATTTAGATACATTTGTCGAAAACACAACAAATGGAAAAATCTTTTACGGAACATCTTACTTATTTCGCAAAACTCTTTGGGACCTATACTTGGAATTTTGTGAAGTGCAATTTTTTGGGAGCTTTATCAACGGTTTTAGTTCTAATTTTGGGACTTTTTGCGCTGTCAAACCAAATTAATGTTGGGAAGTCTGGACGTGTTAGTGCGATTCCCTTTTTGACTTTAGCGGCAGCAACCAAACCCTTTACAGTTATTCCTTTTTACCTTATTACGCTGATTAGTCCATATTTATTGTTTGTATTTTCGGGGTCTTATGCCACTACGAAAGTTATCAATAAGTTATTGCATGACAAAAAGGATTCGGCTTTAGCTCCATTTTTGGATAAGACGATTGATGCAGTTCAGGCAAAGCAACCAGGACTCTTCAAAGCAGGTACTGACATGGTAAAGTCTCAAATGAAAATGATTGCAGAAGTCAAAAAAAGTGACCAAAACCGAATAGTAAAGCTTATAATCAACTACGCACTCTCGAAAATAAGTCTTGATGATGTTGATTTGTCAGGAGAGGAAGCTTCCTACACTGTGATTATTAGAGAAAAGATTTTGGAGAAGTTACATGAAGTTTCGGAGCCATCCTTTAGAACTTTTTGGATTGTGGTTGGATTGCAATGGCTGATCTTAGCTTTGATGACTTATACGAATTATTAGTGGAGATT
>NZ_JBYVEB010000173.1:0-3666 GCF_058117085.1 Chryseobacterium sp. CG10_8
TTATATCAAAACCAATCTCTTACAAACAAATTATTGCTTAAATGCCTAATTTAATAATTTTTATTACTTTAGTGGTAAATTTTGAAATATGGTCACTTTAGGTACGAAACTAAGAAAATTAAGAGATAGCAAAAGATTGTCACAATCAGAAATTGCTGATAGTTTGGGCGTTTCGCAATCTGCATATAATAAATGGGAAGCTGATCAAGCCAAGCCCAACTTAGATAACCTAATGAAAATAAGTGAATTTCATGATATTGAAATTAAAGATCTTCTAGAAGAAAGTACTGGAATTGTTTCTAATAATGTTTTTAAAGATTCTAGTGTATCGCATCACATATTTAATTATGCGCAAACAGTAAATATGCAGTCTCCCGAAACAATTAATAATATTTTGAAAAATCAAGAACAAATTACTAAATTAATCGAAATGCAAAACAAACTAATTGATCAGTTTATCAATAAACGTTAGACTTCCAGCATCTTCTTTCTATAATAAAACATCGGAATAATCAATAGTAAAATAACGGGCTGTATAACAAACCTCCGCATGTAGAACGAAAACTGATATCCAATTTCAAATTGAGTAGAAATAGCGTAAAGATAGATGGGTAAAAAGACCAAAAACACAATCGTCATCATGACCACCGCTTGAAGCGTCCAACGTTTATTCATAAAAATAAACTGAATGATCACTGCAGAGAAAAACAAATTAAGGACAAAACGGAAAATATAATTCAAAATTAGTTTCCCCCACTCTACTTCGGGAAATACCATCTGCCTGTTTGCTTCATGAAAATAGTTAAGAAATGGGTCATAGAACATCCCTTCCATGGCCCTCACTCCTACAAGACCAAGAATTCCGATAATCACCAAAAGCCACTTTAGAATTTTCATTTTTTTCTAAATACAAAAAACTGAATCCATACAAGCCAAAGCACAACAACAGTCCCATAGATGATGGCTGGGAAAGCATAATCATGAGCTATTTTGGAATATTCAGGCATGGTAAATACCAAAATATTAAGTCCCACGATTCGCAAAACATTCATAATGTGAAGCAAGACAAGCCCGCCCAACGTGAAAGCAAAAGTCTTCCATCCTTTGTAAAACGCAAAAATAAAAGCTACAAAGAAAATCATGACCGACACCGCGTTACAACCTTCCACCATTCGAGTGACTTGCTGTCCATTCACTACATAACCTACGGTTTCGTATGTTGGATATTCTGCAAGTTGAGTTGGATATCCTATTTGGTTCTGTATCCCTTGCACTTGTTCTGCAATCCAATAGGAAAAAGAGTCCAGATTAACACCTTCAAATGGCTTAAGATACGATTGATAAAGAAAAAAAAGTATCAAAAAGAGAACGAGAAATCTCGCCAAAATAATCAAAGCCGGTCGAAAGTCTTTTAACATACCTTGCAAATATAAAGATTAGTTGCCAAATTAGTATCTTTGCGGTTACGTATGATTGTGAAAAAAGCCCAACACTTTTTTGAAACCAAAATCGGAGAAAAAATCACTTCGTGGACCGAAATTCCGCAAAGTGGCTCTTCCCGCATCAACTTCATAGCTGACTCTGCCAAAGGTCGTTTTGTAATTACATACAACGAAAATCTTAGAGAAAATGAAAGTTTTTTTTACTTTTCGGAAATCTTTTCGGAACTTCGATTGAACACTCCTAAGATTATCGCTATTTCTGATGACAGATTGCTATATATCCAAGATTATTTAGGAAACCAAACGCTTTCTCAAATCATCGAAAAGCATCAAGAAAGTGACTTTGTAAAACAATTAGTCAAGCAAAGCCTTGAAAAACTTCACCATCTTCAAGTTTCGACGAAGGACAAAATTGACTACTCCAAAACCTTTGAATACGAAAGATATGACGAGCTTCCTGTTCTCCACGATTTATTTTATTTTAAAAATTTCTTTGTTGATGTTTTAGAGCTTCCCTATCACAAATCAACGCTTCTTTTGGAGTTTAAACAAATTGTTGAAAACATCGAACATCTCCAACCAAAAGGTTTGATGATAAGAGATTTTCAAGCAAGAAATATTTTGGTCAACGAGAACAATCAAGTTTCTTTTATCGACTACCAATCAGCGATGGAAGGACCAATGATGTACGATGTTGTTTCGTTTCTTTTTCAAGCAAAAGCTAATTTTTCGGAAGACTTCAAAATCGAAATGTTAGAATATTATATTCAGCAATTTGATGACGTAGAAACACAACAAGAATTGCGAAAAGCAATCCCGTACATGCAACTCATAAGATTTTTACAAGTTTTAGGAGCTTATGGATTTCGAGGTCTTATCCAAAGGAAATCACATTTTATATCAAGCATCCAAAAGGGGATTGAAAATATTGTCGCTTTCTCCAAAAATTGGCCTGAAATGAATCAATTTCCAGAACTGAAAACGCTGATCGCACAGTTAGAAACCCAATCAACAAGAGCTAAAATAGAACAAATCACCCAAAAATAATATGCAGAACTAAAATATAATCTGCAAAAAATGAATAAAACACCCAACAAAAATATGTTAACAATCGACATTCACAGTTTTTCATATAAAATTGGAGGCATCCCAAAAGACGATTCTGGAAATGGAGGCGGCTTTTGTTTTGACTGCAGAGGAATCCTTAACCCAGGACGAATCGATATCTACAAATCCCAAACAGGAAAAGACATTGGCGTCCAAGAATTCTTAGAAACTCAAACCAAAATGCCAGAATTCTTAAAAACCATTCAGCAAATGATTTCCATCACCATTGAAAATTATTTGGAAAGAGGATTCGAAAATCTTCAAATCAATTTTGGTTGTACAGGAGGCCAACATCGTTCTGTATATGGAGCAGAAAAAACAGCAGAATTTATTAGAGCAAAATATCCTGAAGCGATTGTTACCGTAACTCACGACCAACAACCACAGCTTAACTAACCAATGAAAGCACTACTTTTTGCAGCTGGGAAAGGCACCCGCCTCAAACCCTTTACTGACCATCACCCAAAAGCAATGGCTCCCGTCAATGGAGTCCCTCTTTTGGAACGGAATATCAAATACCTTAAGAGCTACGGAATTACTGATTTCGTGATTAATATTCATCACTTTGGAGCTCAAATTGTCGATTTCTTGAAAAAGAACAACAACTTTGATTGTAATATAGAGATTTCTGATGAGAAGGATGCTCTTTTAGAAACTGGTGGAGGATTGGTATTTGCAAAAAAATTTTTGGACCACGGCGAAGATTTTTTGATTCTTAACGCAGATATTTTAACTGACCTCAACATTACAGAATTTGTAAAATACCATCAAGAGAAAAATGATTTTGCTACATTAGCGGTTTCAGATAGGGATAGTTCGAGAAAATTATTATTCAATTCAGACATGATTTTACGAGGTTGGCTTAATGTGCAAACGGGAGAGCAACGATTAGCAGAGTTCAACAAAGGTTTCAAAGCTTTAGCTTTTAGCGGATTGCACTGCATTAACCCAGAAATTTTCAACAAAATAAAGAGAACAGGGAAGTTTTCAATTATGGAAGAATATCTGGACATGATGCTCACCGAAAGCATCCATGGTTACCTTCATCAAGCCACTTTAATCGATGTTGGAAGACCTGAATCTGTTCTGTTGGCCGAACAATTGTTTAAATAAATTT
>NZ_JBYVEB010000174.1:0-3651 GCF_058117085.1 Chryseobacterium sp. CG10_8
AAAACTTGAAATAAATTATCCTTTCAAAGCTTTAATTTTTTCTGTAAGTGCAGGAACAATCTGGAAAGCATCTCCAACAACTCCATAATCAGCAGACTTGAAGAAAGGTGCTTCTGGATCACTATTAATTACAACAATAGTTTTGGAAGAGTTAACTCCCGCCAAATGTTGAATAGCTCCCGAAATACCAATTGCAATATACAAATTAGGTGCAATCGCTTTTCCTGTTTGTCCAACGTGCTCCGAATGTGGTCTCCAACCAATATCAGATACTGGCTTAGAGCATGCTGTTGCAGCACCCAAAACGTTAGCTAAATCTTCAATCATTCCCCAATTTTCAGGTCCCTTCATTCCACGACCTGCAGAAACCACGATTTCTGCTTCCTTCAAATCTAATTTACCAGAAGCTTGCTCATGAGAAACAACTTTGATGTCGTCATTGGCAACTGAAAGACTTTTAACTTCTTCCGAACCAGCAACTGGATTGGATTTTGCACCATATGCATTCTGAGAAACGGTTACAATAACTCCAGCTGTATCAGCCTTAGCTACCATAAAACCTTTTCCAGAGAAAGCTCTTCTCTTAACTTGGAAAGGCGATACACTTTCTGGAGCTTCTAATGTATTAGTTATCAAAGAATAACCTTTCTGCACAGATAGCATTGGAGCAATCGAAGAAGAATCTGTTGTATGAGGAAAAACGATGATTGACCCATCAAAAACTTCAGCAATTGCCTTAGAATAAGCTCTCGCACTGAAAGTTTTAAGACCTTCATCTTTAACATTAATTACTTTATTAGCTCCGTATTGATATAACAAGTCAGAAGCGTCGGAAGGATTGATTGAAATCGCTGTAACAGTATCTCCTGCTTTGTCCGCAATAGCTTTAGCAAAAGAAACTGCTTCAAAAGCTGCTTTTTTGTATGTTCCGTTAATATTTTCTGCGTAAACGAATATTGACATTTTTATTATTTTAAAAGTTAAAGGTTAATTGTAAGAAGCAAGGTAAAAGTTAAAAGAATCAAACAACCCAAAAGAATTTTAACAAACTAAAAATTTACTTATTAATTGCCTTTTTTACTTGACTCTCCTTACTTGGTTCTTTTTTTATTAAATCACTTTGGCTTCTTCGTGAAGTAAACGTACTAACTCATCCAAATTATCAGCAGAAACTAATTTAACCGCAGCTCTCGCAGGAACTGCCTCAAAAGATACTGATTCTACCTTCATCTCTGCTGAAGTTGGTTCAGCAACTGTCAAAGGTTTGGTTCTTGCTGTCATAATTCCTCTCATATTTGGAATAATTAAATCTTTTTCGTCCACCATTCCTTTTTGTCCAGCAATAACAACTGGAAGCGAAACAGAAACTGTTTCTTTACCACCTTCAATTTCTCTTACAGCGCTAACTTGATTTCCATTAACTTCTAAACCTACACAAGCATTAACAAATGGACGATTTAGCATTTCTGCAAGCATTCCTGGTACAGCAGCTCCGTTATAATCAAGGGATTCCTTACCACAAAGAATTAAATCATATCCTCCATTCTGAACTGCCGCAGCAATTTCACGAGCTGTAGAATAGCTATCTTTTGGCTCCATATTAACTCGTACCGCATCATTAGCACCAATTGCTAAGGCTTTTCTAATTACTGATTCAGTTTCTTGACCACCTACATTGATGACAGTTACCTGTGCACCTGCGGAAGCCTGAAGCTGAATCGCCTTAGTTAAAGCAAACTCATCCAAAGGATTAATCACCCACTGAATTCCATTCTTGTCAAAAGCAGATTTGTCTGCTGTAAAATTGATTTTAGAAGTAGTATCGGGAACACTACTGATACAAACTAATATTTTCATTGATTATATATTGATATTATTTTCGCTAAGATAAAAATTAATACTATGCATGCATAATATATTTTAAAGTTTTATTATTCAACGCATTAAAAATACAAAAACTCAATCGATTTCGCAATTCAGAACTAAGTACCTGATTTCAAAATAGAAACAAGACTTAACTCTAATAATCCGTTAAAATTTTATTTCAAATCGGGACGTGTAGGACGTACCTCTATCTTACTTGGAAGCGTTCTTGGATTCATTTTCATAACATCGATAATTAATTCTCCGATGTCTTCAGGCTGAATTTTCCAAGCATCTTTTTCTGATGGCTGATTGCCATTGAAATGCGAAGAAACCGTTCCTGGCATAATCGTCGATACTTTGATATTGTACTTCCTCAAATCCAACATCGCTGCTTGAGTAAAACCAGTAACACCAAATTTGCTTGCGTTGTAACCACTTGCATTTTCAAAAAAATTAGCTCCCGCCAAACTCGAAATGGTAATATAATACCCCTCACTCCTCTTCAGTTCATTGAGACTTGCCTTCAAAGTTAAAAACGCTCCTGTAAGGTTGGTATCAATCATCGCATTCCAATCTTCAATGCTTAATTCATCAACCGGTTTGAAAACGCCCAATCCAGCATTAGCAATGACGCTATCTATTTTACCAAATTTTTTAACAATCTCATCAATAGTTTGCTGTTCAGTTTCCAGATTGGTAACATCAGAGACTACTCCCAAAACTCGGGAAGAGATCTTCGAAAGTTCTTGTTCTGCTTTTTGTACATCTTCGATCTTTCGTCCGCTAAACGCCACGCTATAACCATTTTTAAGTAATGTTTCTGCAATTCCGTAACCAATTCCTTTGGTTCCACCTGTGATATATATAACTTGATTTTCCATTCGGTGAAGATAAAAAAAACGCTCCGAAAATCGGAGCGCTTAAAAATGTATTTTATTGAAATTATTTTTTGATAACTTTCGCTGTTTTCAACTGACCACTTTTAAATGCAATATTTACAAAATATGTCCCAGCCGGACTATTTGAAATATCAATTGAGGTTTCTCCTCTATTTTCAGCAATCAATTTACCCACCGAATCATACACCCTCAAACCAGTTATCCCATCTTTGGACTGAATAGCAATTTTCCCCTGTGTGGGACTTTCCATAATTGAAAAACTTTTATCTGTAACTTCAGTCGTCCCAAGATTGCCCGCTGTAACCATTACATCATCAATTGAAACCGAATCGGCATCGTTACCCGTATACTGAAATCTAATTTGAACAGTAGATTGTCCAATATAACTAGATAAACTTCGTTGCACTGCAACCGTGTTGTATAAATCAGTATCAGCGTTTGAATCACCATCATCAGTAAAACCAGTTTCACTATCTTCAGTCCAAAGAGTTGTCCAAGAAGTTCCCCCATTAGTAGAAATCTGTGCTATGAGGTTACCTGCATTTAAGTTAATCATATACGACCATCCTACCTTTACTTTAAATGTTAATACAGGACTTGTGGCAGTAGCTAAACTAAATGTTGGAGTAACTAAATTAGCAGTATTAGCACCAGCTACCCAACCAATGCTTGCAGAATTTGTACCTGAAATTATAAAAGTGCTTTGCCCAGCAGCTGTAAAATTGGTTGTAACCAAATCCCATTGTCTTGAAGCATTGGTATTTGTTCTCGTCCAACCTGTGGGTGGAAAAGTGGATCCTTCAAAATTTTCTGAAAGCAAAGTCTGACCTTGAGACAAGCCTGCAATCATTAAAAACAATAATAGATTTTTTTTCATAATATTTTT
>NZ_JBYVEB010000175.1:0-3622 GCF_058117085.1 Chryseobacterium sp. CG10_8
TAAATTATAACCTATTTGGGATTCCTTTATGGAATGGAATATTAGAAAAGGCTGGATTTACTGATAAAGAAACTTGCTGGAATTATGATAGAAGCAAAGAACTTGGGCATCATTTTGGGGATTTTGCTATTTCTCAATATGATAATACTCAAGTTAAGTTTTGGCGTGGTGATAGATATTGCGGAATTGTTCATTGTCAATTTTTCCACGAATTGCAAAATATCGTTTCTGTACTTTCAGGTTTTGAGTTGTCGGTTTCTTAGCATATTGCACAACGAAAAAGTATTGCCGAAGTGCGGGTTTTTACACCTGAAAGTTCAATTTTCTCTGACTTTAGCAATTGCTTTTTTGTGGAACTAAGTTACAAAAAAATGTGGAACAAAAAAGCAATTGCGACATAAAAAATAGAATCTCTCAATTATGACTTCAACCCCGCATTTTGGCAATACACTGTTATCGGTAGTGTCTTTATTTTGTCCAATTCTCAATTTTTCCATTTTTATCAAACCAAATTTCTATGAAAATTCGCTCTGAAGTTGGAACTCCTTTATCTTTTAGAATGTCAAATTTCATTGTTTTTAAAGAGCTAAAGATAGTTTCAACACAATAATTATACTCATCTCTTTCGAAATTGTCATTCAATTCTTTTTCATTGTAAGTCATTTCCACTTTTGAAACTTTTCCACTTTCATCAATTGTTACCAAATATTTTTCAGAGCAGTCATAATCATTTTTATTTGACCATTTTACTTTTTTAATTTGTTTGAAAATTTGATTTGAAATCTTGTCTTTATTTATTCTATTAATTCCATTTCTTACGTTTTCATAGTTTTCAACATTTTTTGAGGAAAGCATTTTTCCATTTTCAAAATTTAGAACAGTTTCATATAAAAAAATTTTATAAAAAACTCCGTCCCATCTTATTACTTTATTTTCTTTTAAATTTTGAGGAAAGCTAAGATTACCTGAAAACCAACCGATGAAGACCTTATTATTCTGAACCTTATCTCCAAATATTTCTTTCATTCTTTCTCTTGATTTATTCAAGTTAATTTTTTTCTTATCAATTAAATCAAAACAATCAATAATATTATTGAGATATAGACTGTCGTTTTTTATTTCGTAAATTGATTGATAACCTCTCCAACAGTTAAATGAAACTGCTTGATTTTCGTTACCTCTAAAACTTAATCCAAAGAGTTTTCCTTCATCCGATGTTTTTACTTGAAGAAGTTTTTCTAAGATTAAATTATAAGTAGGAATTGTGTCATTTTTATAGATAATATAGTCTGGAAGTTGAGGACTTCCAAACGCTTTTATGAAAATTATAAGGAATAGTATTTTAAGCGCAATTTTCATGACATTACCGATAACGAAAAAGTATTGCCGAAGTGCGGGCTTTTACAACTGGAATTTCAGTTAAAAACTTCGCTAAGCAATTGCTTTTTTGTGGAACTAAATTACAAAAAAATGTGAAACGAAAAAGCAAATGCGACAAAAAAAGTAGAGTAGTGCAATTATCACTTCAACCCCGCATTTTGGCAATACACTGTTATCTACAGCGCCAATTTCCGTAGAATTTGGCGTTTTTAGGTTGTTTTACGCCATTTTCATTCAAATTTATAGTTTCTAATGAATATTGCGCAGTTTTACTCAAGAATATTGTCAGATTTTAGATTTAGTTTGGTCAGCTATAATTTTACTCTGATATTCACTCTGATTTTGCGTTTCGTTATTCAAGCGCAATTTTAGTCAGTTCGTTATTCCAAAGATTATCCACTTAAATTTCTTGAATTTTATTCACGTCATTTTGCGGTCTGATTGTCAATTCGTTGTCGAAAACTGTCGTTGAATAATTCGCATTGTTTGGATTCCGAGTTTTATTCAGTCACTCTGATTAGAAAATGAATTTAGACCATCAACAGTTATTTAGTTTGGTCTAGATTCAGTTTCTTATTTTATTCACTCAAAATCAGAATTTTTTCAGCGCGCGAATTGTTCAATGGCAGTTGTAGATAACGAAAAAGTATTGCCGAAGTGCGGGCTTTTACAACTGGAATTTCAGTTAAAAACTTCGCTAAGCAATTGCTTTTTTCGTTAAACTAAATTACAAAAAAATGTGAAACGAAAAAGCAAATGCGACAAAAAAAGTAGAGTAGTACAATTAAGACTTCAACCCTGCATTTTGGCAATACACTGTTATCTACAGCGCCAATTTCCGTAGAATTTGGCGTTTTTAGGTTGTTTTTGCGCCATTTTCATTCAAATTTATAGTTTCTAATGAATTTTGTGCAGTTTTACTCAAGAATATTGTCAGATTTTAGATTTAGTTCGGTCAGCTTTAATTTTACTCTGATATTCACTCTGATTTTGCGTTTCGTTATTCAAGCGCAATTTTATTCAGTTCGTTATTCCAAAGATTATCCACTTAAATTTCTTGAATTTTATTCACGTCATTTTGCGGTCAGATTGTCAATTCGTTGTCGAAAACTGTCGTTGAATAATTCGCATTGTTTGGATTCCGAGTTTTATTCAGTCACTCTGATTAGAAAATGAATTTAGACCATCAACAGTTATTTAGTTTGGTCTGAATTCAGTTTCTTATTTTATTCACTCAAAATCAGAATTTTTTCAGAGCGCGAATTGTTCAATGGCAGTTGTAGATAACGAAAAAGTATTGCCGAAGTGCGGGTTTTTACACCTAAAAAGTTCAATTTTCTCTGACTTTAGCAATTGCCTTTTTGTGGAACTAAATTACAAAAAAAACGTGAAACAAAAAAGCAATTGCGACGAAAAATGCAGAATCTCTCAATAATCACTTCAACCCCGCATTTTGGCAATACACTGTTGGCTACAGTTATTTTAGATAGTCAAATGTGTTTTCAAGCTTAAATTTTGGACTTCTTTTTAAAAAGTCCATAAAAAATGCTGTATGAGCTCCACCCATTAAAATGAAAATTTTATCGTTTTTGTCAAACGTAATTTGGTTAAGATTTGAGAACATTACTAAATTTCGGTGATAAAATTTAGCAGCAGCATCAGCCCCTTCCGATTTTCCCTTATTTGACACATAAAGATATAAGTCTGCATTTATATTTATAAGACTTTCTAAATATTGAGGATGGTTATTAAGTTTAAACAAATCATAGAAAGGAATTCCTTCTTCTGGGGTTCTTTTTTCGTTTTCGTCAACCATTTTCCAATATTTACTATTCGTTGTTTTATCAATAGAATTTATTGAGTCATCATTAAGACCATAACTTTCTTTAAAGTCAATGCCATATATTTTTTTAGCTCCGCTCAATCGTCCAACTTCATATGCAAGCAATTCTCTTTCATCAGGGTTAGAAAATTTTTTGTTAGGATTCTGAATGTAATCCATATAATCGGCTTGTCTAATACTATCTTTTTCAGGCAATGCTTCGATTACAATAATTGTTGGTTTAAATTTTGCAAAAAGTTTTGCGAGTTTCTTTATTTCTTTTTGATTTTTTTTGTCGTGTTCATCAAAGTCGGTTGTCATTGAGTCAGAAGTCTCGCCCATATGAAATGTTGCAACATTTAAAACAGGTATTGCATCGTCAAATTTTGTTTTATAAATTAATGAATACCCGTAAAGTTA
>NZ_JBYVEB010000176.1:0-3542 GCF_058117085.1 Chryseobacterium sp. CG10_8
TTTAAAAATTAAGAAAAATTCACAAGAAAATCTTTTCTATCAATATTTTGAAAAATATGAAAGTTCAGCTAATTTATCAATAGATAGGAAATACGAAATAACAAACAAAGATTTTTTGAATAGTTTAAACGGTGTTCATGAAGTCTTGAAAGTAAATTACAAAAGAAGATATTTAAAAGATTTCAAAGAATTTTTGATTATTTTAAGTAGTAATTGTGAATCAGCAGCCAATACAATGGGAGACAATAAAATTGGAGATAATGAACTTGAAAGGAGTCTAAATCATTCAAAAGTCTTAAAATCACTTTCTATAAACAATGAGCTTTTAGAAAAGATTGATTTTACATTATTAAAAAATAGTAACGTTATCTACAAAGAAAAATCAGAAGGATTAGAATTTAATTTCTCAAGAGGTAGAGCAGATGTTATTATTTTATTATCATATTTACATAAAAAAGATATAGTGAGGTTTAGCTATGGGGAGAAATATCAAGACGAAATATTAGAAATACTTCAAGAGATTAATTTCAAAACAATCACTAAAGGAAGAATAAGCTTGCTTTTTAAAGGAGTTTCTGAAGGTAATTTTGAAAATTTTTCAAAAGATGACTTAGGAAGCCTATGCAAAATCGAAAATTTTATATCTCATTATTTTTGATACTGCGTATAATTTAATTATTTCACCATTTTATTAACTATTTCACTGGATTTTACTGTAATCCAGATGTAATGTTGCCATAGAATTCAAACGAAAATCTATGGAAACAGTCAACCCCTTTCAAATCATTCTTGATGAAATAAACGAAGTCAAACAACTTCTTTATTCTATTCAGAAAGAACCTGAGCTTGAACTCAAGAAAAAATTCTACTCTTTCAAGGAAGCATCTGACATTCTGAAGTTGGACTACCAAACTGTGCGTTCACACGTGCTTAAGGGAAACATCAAAGCCGAAAAAATCGGAAGATTTTATCGTATTAATCATTTGGATTTAATGTCTGCTTTGCAAGGTGTTAAATCTTTGAAATACAAAAGATAAAATGGATAATGATTTCTTATTTCAGCCTGTAAAGAGAGAGAAAATAATTATCTCCAAAGACCTTCGTGAAGCTCTTTGTACTCATGATACTACAATTATTCAGCAAAGGATCTTTATGGTTATTCTTTCTGCCTTAAAAGAACAGCAATCCAAATTTCTTCCTTCTAAATCCAAGGCTTTAAGTGAATTCACAAGCCAAATTTCTTTCAATGATTATTACGATGGTGTTGCAACTGGTGGATACATTCGTTTTGAAATTCCAATGAAGGAAATTAATTCGAGAAGTTCTAAAGAGGATACTAGTATGCCAAAAATGAGAAATGAAACTATTCATCAGGCGCTGATTGAACTAGCAACAATTAAGTCATTTCAGCTCAAGGATGATTCTATTCGTGGTTATAAAGCTGTTTTTTTTATTCTCAATCCTAAATGGAATAGCCAATATGTGTATTTTGATATGGACATTGCTATTGCCAAAATTCTATTTAATCTTAAACCCAATTATTTTCAGGTTAAAAGTAACTTACCATATTTAGCTTCTACACCAAATACATTAAGATTCCTTCTTTTTTTACTATTTTATCAAAAACCAAAATTTGTTGAGCTTTCTTTTGAAATACTTCTTAAAAAATTAAATATACCCATAAGAAAATATAAATTTCCTTCAATATTTGAACGTGATTTTTTAATTCCAGTAAAAGCAGATTTAGATTCGCTTAACGACATAAGTTTTAATTATTCGCAAGAAAAAGGAAATTTCTCAATTGTTATGTACTATACTAAGAAATCAGTTGGAAAAAATGAACAATTTATTTCTAATGATGAGCTAAAAATTCACAGGGCTTTGAAATACCTAAGAAAAACTAGAAATCTTAGTGACCAAAATATAAGAATAATTAAAAAGCTATATGAAGTTCGAGGATATCAAGAGTTAGCAAAAAAAATCAAGCGAAAAATTGACAAAAAACTGAAAGGGGATGACTTCGTTAAGGCAATTTTTGAACATTTACAAAAGCCGTGATATTATCTCAATTATAGAAGATTTTATCTCAAGAGAATTAGATATTATTTCAAATTTTTCACATAATATCTCAAGACAAATGGATAATATCTCAAATATTATTGATTTTATCTCAATTTTATTAAAAATAGTGTAGTGTAAAAGATTCATAATCAAAGGTTTAATTTAATTATTATTCCCCCTTCTTAATTATATTAATATTTATAATGTTTTTAATTTTTATAAGAAAAGTAATAATTGTGGATAAAATAGCAGGTTTTAAGTTATTGACAAACAATTGTTTATAAATAATAAATTTTCCACAAAAAATGGATATTATCTCAAATTCCAAATGGCTATGAAAAGAAAAAAAAATTGTCTCGAGGCGAAAAAATTGATTCCCATTCATTTTTTGATGAGAAGTTTCGGGTTGCGACCTGCGAAATCTTTTCAGCATGGACAATTATACCATGCTTTTTATCGGGAAGATCGAAATCCAAGCTTGATTGTATTTTTCAATTCAGAATTTGCAGTGGATTTAGGCAGAATTAATGCCAAATATGATGTGGTTAGTTTAACCGAATTGTTTTTGAATTGCTCGACTCAAGAAGCGTTGGAATATCTTTTCTCATTGGACATTTCGAAAATTGAAAATGTTGAAATAAAATATGAAACTAATGTCAAAATTTTCAAAGTTAAACCCCTTTATAGCTATCCACTAAAGAACTATTTACTATCAAGAGGAATCACTGAAGAATTCTGGAAACATGTTTGTGAAGTCCACTATAAAGTCCCAAATGTTGATTCGATTTATTACTCTATTGGGTTTAAATCTAATACTGAAAATTTCTATGAACTGCGATCTTCTGTTTTCAAAGGTTGCTCTGGAAAAGATATTACAACGATTAGAAATGGTTATTCGAAAATCATCTTAACAGAAGGTTTTTTTGATTATCTGAGTTTTTTGATTCTTTATCCAAATGTGAAGTCAAATTTTTTAATAATGAACTCAACCATAATGGTTGATAGAGCTTTGAAATACCTTAAAGAAAACTCATACACTAAAATTATTCTCCTACTTGATTGCGATAAATCGGGTGATGATACCGCCGCAAAAATTCTTTCAGAATTTCCTAATGCAATTGATCGAAGAGATATTGTGGGAAATCAGTGCAAAGACCTAAATGAATATCTCATTTTGTTAAATATTCAAAACGAAAAATAATTAAATAAATACAACACAATGGAAAACTACCGCAACCAAAATCCACAACCCAAACGCAAAAGAAAAACAAAAGATGAGCGTTTAGCTGAAATTCAAGAAAAGAAAAGGAAGCTATTAGCTGAAGAAGCTAAACTAAAACAATCAACCATTAATGAACGTCGTAAAAAAAGACTGAATACCTTCTACACTTTTGGTGGAACATTGTTTACTGAAAACTGGGAAACTTTGCGCAAAATTTTAATTGATGAAAAGAATTGGTCAAAAATCACCGTGTATATTA
>NZ_JBYVEB010000177.1:0-3485 GCF_058117085.1 Chryseobacterium sp. CG10_8
CTTACGAATTTTCGTAGGGCTTTGTATGGAAAAACATGTTTTTACAAGTGCTTAATAAACAAAACGTTATGCTATTAAATCCTATTTTTATAAAAGAAGATTAAAATTACAAGCTGTTAGATGTAGCCAGGGAGATTTCCATAGAGAAAATAGTTGGTGTTATTTTGATACACTACAAAAGTAAAATAATAGTATCAAATAGACAACAATAATTTTATCAATATTACACATATTGCGTAATTTGTGCTTTTTAGATAACTTCGCTTAAAAGTTATTCATTATGCAACCGATTGGAAAAAATATAAAGAAAATAAGAGAGGAAAAAGGTTTGACGCAACAAGCTATCGCTGATTTAATTGCAATGCACCGCTCTAATTATTCTCGTGTAGAAACTGGAGACCGTGATTTATCCATTGAAGCCATCGGAAAAATTGCAAAATATTTTAATATGTCGATTGACGATTTAGTAAACTTTGAGGGTGAGATTCCTAATGAAGTAACTTTTGAGGATAAAAATACCATTGAGCAAATGCAACTCATTCAGCAATTGGACGAGGAAGATAAATCTACCGTTTTTAAAATTGTAGAAACTATGCTAACAAAGAAAAAATTTAAAGACTTCTTTAATAAAAATGTAGCGGCTTTGTAATTCTATTGGTTATGAAAAAATTATTGTTTTTACTACTGTCTTTTTTACTTACAAATTGCAGCTTCAATAAAACTTACGAGAATAGAGAGTCCGACAAAGAAGATGCTAAAAAAGTAACCGACCGATTTTATTACCTTATCCAACAAGATAATAAACAAGAAGCTTTTAATCTTTTTAGTGATCGGTTTTTTGAAAAATTTGGAAAAGGTAAGTTTAATCAAATTCTTGATGATACAGATAGTGAATTTGGAAAAGTAAAAAACTACGAACTTGTTGATTCCTGGACGCAAATTATTAAGGGGACAAATCCCATATCCAAATATGAACTTTCATACCTCGTAACAAGAGATTCTACACAAACGCAAGAACACTTTAATATGCAAAAAGAAAATGACAGCATTAAAATTGTAGCTTATAGGATTGATTTTGATATAGTTCCTAAAAAATAAGAGCAACCAAATCCAGTTACTCTTATTTTTTAGTTTTCATAACAATGCCATTCATGGCTTATTATAGTATCTCTTTTATGAATATTAAAGGTTAATTTCCCTTTCTTCTTCACAATTGTATCGCCTATTTCAATCTCATCGTTATATTGATTCCACCAATTACTTATACTTTCACACTTTATTGTTTTTTGAGTTACTGGATTGTATCCTTTAACCTCGAATAACTTTGTATTGGCAACAGGAAGACTTTCAACCACAATAATACATTCCTCTTTAGCAATCCCTCGGGTAAACTCCTTACAATTAACACATGATGTTATAATCAAAAATATTAATGAACATAATACAATTTTTGCCATTTCTAAGGAAATTGTGGGGTATGTTGAAGCCTCCATTGTAAAAAACGATTGAATGCAGGAGTTAAATCCTTGGTATTACCTCTTGTCATTCCTCCCTCATAACCCGCATTTAGATTGATACTCCTAACCGTTGTTCCTGAAGGATCTCGAGATATTCCACCTTTTGAACTATAACTTTGTCCTCCTCCAAAAATATACGAACCAGAAAATTCTGTTGATGGACCTGTAGCACCTTCAAAAACATTTGTATATGGAGAGCCATCCGCATTGTTCCCATAAGCATTCATTTGAAACAACCGAATGCTAAAACCATTTGATCCTCCCGTAGTCAACGTATTTGTTCCAAATATTCTACCTTGTCCTGTTCCTATATTGTGAGCAAATGATAAGTCATAACCAACATTGTTAAAAGAATAACCAACACTAATCCCAATTGCATATTTCCCAAACATTTCAGCTTCCGCTGCACGGAGCCTATACCGAGCTTCTTGTATGTTTTTTTGTGCAATGGCTTTGGGATTCATTATTACCACTTCTTCAATACCATGTAATCTTCCGTTTGCAATTGCTTTTCCTCCTCCAGAAACAGAATCATCATACACATATCCATCAGCAGCATAGGTTAGCCCATCTTTTGTGCCCTCAGCAAATTTATATGTACCCTCTATATCTCTGTCAACTAAATCTTGTTGACTCTTAATATTATCATCAAATACCAGATCCCCAGCAGCGTCTTCATACCAATCTTCCAACATTCCATCAGGGTCAATAAACCTAACTGGATTGTCATAAGCGTAACGATACGGTGTCCATCTTCGGTCTTTCTCCGCCAACGGATCCACGACCCCCCATCTCCCTATATCCGGCATATAAAATCTTGCACCGTAGTCGTACATTCCTGTTTCTTGGAGTTCTTTACCGTTGTACTTGTAGTTGGACAAGCTACCTGGATTTCCTCCTGGGGAGAATCCTTCTTTATAAAACTGCATTCCAAAAGGATAATAATCGTTTTGATCAATAATATCTCCAAATCCACCTCCTGCATCATGATAGGTTACCCTTACATTTCCGAGATGATCCTTATATTGGTAAATATACTCATTATTTTCAAAATCATAGAATCCTTCTGCTGTTGGAACAAACTTTAGAGAAATAGGGGAAGCATCATAAGTAGAATAATAATAATGAAAGCCGTCTAAATATTCTGTTACTCTTGAATGGACAACACCATTACCGCCAGGATTATTAGATATTCTTTTTAGTTTTGTACCATCGGCACTATAAAGATAAGAGTCTGAAATATTAGATGTGCTTGAACCAATTGTAAACTTGTTAGGTAAATTTAGGAAGTTATAATCAATCTGACTGATTCCTTTGTCCATCATACTTTTCATGTTTCCATTTGTATCATATGTGATCGTGTTTCCCCCATAATAACTACTTGGGTTATAAGAAATATCATTAATTAGGGTTACCCTATTCCCGGTATATTGATATTGTAAATTATCAATTACCTCTGCAGTATTATTTTCATAAGGGTCAGAAAGACGCCCAAGAAAAGTTATATTTCCATTGAGATCGTAATCAACATACTCGTCATAAAAACTAGTATCTGGAGATGTAAGTAAAGGATTAGTATAAGCTCCATAAAGCAACCGATTGAGATTATCATAGAAGTAATCATACCTTTTTTTCACAGGATTGCTTTCAGCAGTAATCCAAGTCACCTCTGAAATATTACCATTATATCTTGGAGGAGCAGTATAATCCGGATTTTGATATTTTATTTCACATGCGAAGAGTTTATTATTCGGATTTGGATCATCAATTGCATAATCATTAATTCCTGTCAACCAACCTCTGATATTATATCTATAGAAAATATCCTGCAAAGAATAAAAAGGATATTGGCCACCTACTTTCTTAACTTGAAGTTGAGAGAGTTCATTATATTCATTTCGAGCAAGAATTTCTTCTGTTCCGCTATCTACTTTGTGTTTATGAGTAAGTAATCTATTTTGTGGATCG
>NZ_JBYVEB010000178.1:0-3484 GCF_058117085.1 Chryseobacterium sp. CG10_8
CCGCCACTGCTTTCCGGTTTCGTTATTTTTTTGTAATTTCACTTCACCGAAAAAGCATTGGCTTCATCTCGTCGAAAATCGAACTTTCAGTTCACTTTTCGCCCGCCTTCGCTAATACTTTTTCGTTATCTGCAAGTTTATGACAAATTCTAACTCTGATAAATTTTCGACAGAATTAAATCCAAACCAAGATTTAAGTGATAAGCAAAACTATAAATTATTCATCATTATTGACAGAAATGGAATTGAGAATAAAAAAGTTAGACTTTCAATTCCTAATACTCAGTTAAGAGAACAAATTATTTTTATTAGTTTCCTAAGTCGCTATGTGAAATTTTTTATAAAAGAAATGGTAGGAGTTAATATAATATCACGTGATAAGCCTTGGGATTTTGAAGTTGAGTTAAGTAACTCTAAGAAAATGATTATTGAAATAACGTCAATCTCCGAGGATGAAGACTTTTTTAGAAAAATGAAGTATGAAGAAAAATTACAAGAATTTTGTAGCTATGAAGAAGTTGAATTTCATCAACTTGAAAAAATAAATTTTAATTTTCCAGATAAAAAAATACAAGAAGTTATTCAAAACTATAAGAAAAAGAACATTCAGAAGAATGAATTAATAAAAAATCCCTTGTACAAAAAAAATGTGTTTGTTTTTTTGAATAACAGAGATTTGAATTCTAATAAACTTACTGAAATAATTAAAAATAGTATTGATAAAAAGATGAAGAAAAAACACAGTAATAAAGAGAATGTAATTTTGTTAATTGACAATAGAACTATAACATTTGAATTAGAGGATATTTATAAAACTCAACATACTTTATTTGATTATTTTAGCACATTGCCTTTTAAGGAAATTTGGCTTTATACAGGATATTATTCTGATTTGACAGGAAATTTTGCAGAATATAGTCTTGCTCCATTGAAATTATCAGAATCTAAAATGACTATGCTTTTAGAACAAATTGAATAAAAAAAACCTGCAGATAACAGTGTATTAGCAAAAGCGGGCTTGAATACTCAAATTGAAAATTTGAATATTCTTCGCCGCCACTGCTTTTCAATTCCGTATTTTATTTGTAAGTTTACTTCATTGAAAAAGCATTGGCTCAGTTTGGTTGAAAACTGAACTTTCAGTTCACTTTTCGCCCGCCTTCGCTAATACTTTTTCGTTGCCCGCAATGCTTACCAAACACTACATATGACAAAGATAGAACTTAACGAAATAAAAAAAGAGAAACTTATTGACTTGTTAAAAAAGCAAGAAGACCTGACCATTTCAATAGATAAAAAGTTTGACACCTCACTTTTAGAAATATTGAACCCGAATTCCGAAAAGAAAATAAAATTGAATATTTTTCTAAATGAATTTTTACCTGTTGACATTTGGAAGTATATCTCAAACATCGACAAACTACTTATTCATCCATCATACGAAGTACAGTTGGAAAGCATTGAATTTTTGAATGACTTCAAACATTTAACTTCTTTAGAACTTACAGGTGACTACACCAAGAAAAGTCTATCATTTAAGCCAATTGAACACATTGAAACATTAATACAATTCACTTTTGATAGAGGGTTAACAAATACAAATCAATATAAATTTCTCAACCAACAAAGAAAATTAGAAAAATTATGTGTTGGCAATATCGACTTAGATTTAGTAACAGAAAACGAACAACTACAAACGTTGAGAGTGAACAGTATATTAAAGTCAGAAAATCTGATTTCGGAAAAATTTCCAAACTTAACTAATCTACATCTACACGGTTGTAGTCACTTAACACATCACGCATTTTTAAGCAAGTTGACAAAAATTGAAAGTTTAAATGTTAGTTATAATAGCCATATTACTGAATTTCCAAAAATTGAAAATCCTGAATTGGTAAAGACAATTGAAATGTTTACTTGTCCAAATTTTTCATCAATTGACAGTTTATTACAATTTCAAAACTTGGAAAGACTTGTGTTAACAAGTTATGACAAACCATTGCAAGTGCCAATTCACGACTTTGAAAAACTCAAACAATTAAAAAAACTTACAACAGTTTATACAGCTTGGGGCAAACGCCCAGCAAAAGATTTGGAAGTTATTTCAGATATTTATAAAACGACAAAATGGAAAAACTCACAATAGCACTGCAGGCAACAAGGGTTTTGCGTCAGGCGGGGTGACGTGCAAACTTGAAGTTTTGTGCTTCTAATAAACTTTAGTAATAAATTGAAACTTTGTGCTTCGAAACCCGCCCGAACGCAAAGCCCAAAACCGTTAACCGCAATAATACACACCCACACCTATAGGATTAGGGAATTGATGAAAATCCCACCCACGAGTTTCAAGTATTTGGGTGAAAAACGCAACTAAATCTTTATGGTCTTTTTTCCAAGGTGCAATACACTTCAATCTGTTGAACTGCTTCAACCGTCCAATTACTTGAGTTTTATGTTCAGTAATAGCATGGCTTGTTATATTGTAGCCTTCTGGAACATAAAGAAAATGAACGCTAAATTTTTCATCAATTCCTATGATCTCCATTTTTGTATCTATATCATTACTGCGGTTAACATTGTGTTGCTTCAATGGCTCTGAATGTGCTTCTTTAGATTTATTTTCCATATTTTATAATTTTGTAATTCTATTAAATATTCGTGGTTATTGTCGCCACTGACAGCAACACACCGCCGTTAGCCAACATTTTACAAAACTACGTGCTAATAATAAAAAACCACGATGAATCTAAATTTAGAAACCGAAAGATTAAATATAAAGCCAATTTCAAAACTAAATATTGAAGACGTTTTCAAATTGCAATCTTTAGAAGAAACAGCTAAATTTAATACTTCTAAAATCCCTAAGAGTATTAATGAAACTGAAATTACTGTTGAAAATTGGATTACTGAAAATTCCAAAAATAAAATTTCAAATTTCACTTTTACTGTTGAAATAAGTGAGACAAATCAATTTATTGGACTAATCGGAATTAAATTAGGTAAAGAAAATTATAGAAATGCTGAAGTTTGGTTTCAATATGATTTCAAATTTTGGAATAAAGGTTATGCTACAGAGAGTTTAAGAAAAATATTAGATTTTGGATTTCAAGATTTAAAATTACATCGAATCGAAGCAGGTTGTGCTGTAGAAAATTTTGGTTCAATAAGTGTTTTAGAAAAAGTTGGAATGATTAGAGAAGCGCATACAAGAAAATTACTACCGCTAAAATCAGGTTGGTCAGATAATTATGGATATGCAATTTTATCAACTGATAAAAGAAAATAATAAAAAAACGTCGGCTAACAGTGTATTAGCAAAAGCGGGCTTGAATACTCAAATTGAAAATTTGAATATTCTTCGCCGCCAATTGCTTTTTTATTTCACATTTTTTTCTTAATTTAGTTCAATAGAAAAAGCAATGGCTTCGTCCCGTCGAAACTGAACTTTCAGTTCATTTTTCGCCCGCCTTCGCTAATACTTTTT
>NZ_JBYVEB010000179.1:0-3477 GCF_058117085.1 Chryseobacterium sp. CG10_8
GATTGGATTTAAATTCGAAGATGCTGTCATCGATGTTTATGACATGAGCGGAAAACACATCCAATCTACTGCTTCTAAAAATAGAGTTACCAAAATTAACACCGCCGGACTTATACAAGGTGCCTACATCATCACTGTCAAAACCAACAACAACCAGTCTGCTAATTCTAAAATTATTAAAAAGTAAAAAACACAATTATGAGAAAGATAATTTTAATATATCTCTTTGTACTATCAGGCGTTGCTGCGGGACAATCAAACAATGAATCTTACACTCCTAAAATCTACCCTATTTCACCTGCTGTTTCAGAATTAGGCAAATACGGAACGTATCCCGTTGATATGTCAACGGGATTACCTCAAATTGAACTTCCATTATACACTGTAAAGTCAGCAGGTCTTGAGCTCCCTATTAAACTGATGTACCATGCCTCAGGAATAAAGGTGGGACAAGAGGCGAGTTGGGTTGGGCTGGGTTGGAGTTTGTCAGCTGGGGGACAGATAAGTGTTGATGTTAGAGACACTCCAGATGAAAATGAACCCGGAGTCTATAATATACCTGATGTAAATTACGTGATTAACTATATGGGAAATTATCCTTATAATTTTGATATTTTCAAAGCAAACTATTTGAATCGTTCATGGGTGAAAGATGCTTTTCAAATCCAGTTGCCTACAGTAAGCGGTGAATTTTACCTAGGCGATGAAGTTGAAGAGTTCCCTAAAGATGACTATAAAGTCAATATTAATACGGGGGCTCATTATTTAACAAAAGGAAAATTTGAAATAATCGACAAAACAGGTATTCAATATCATTTTAAAGAAAAGGAAAGGGCGACAAGAGCAACAAATCCTGGACAAGAAACTTATGACTCTGCGTACTTGATGACTAAAATGCTTTTAAATAGAGATTCGATAGAAGTAAAATATCAAAATCAATTTGAAACCATACCATTTTACAATTATTCTCAAAGTCAAGCATACAAAACATTTCAGGACACTTCTAATCCAAATCGAGCACCAGAATTAGCCCCAATATCAAACACAATGTTTACAAACTTACCTTCTGTCACTAAAAAAATTAGCGAAATCGTTTTTAGTGAAGGACGAGTTAGATTTATTTTGGGACAAAATTATGGAAGTTATGCCGGAAAATATCTCGATCAAATAATTATTGAGAAGAAATCAGGCAATACTTACCTGACAATTAAATTCATTAAATTTCACTATTCCCTATTTAACGTTCAGTATAATACATGGGGGGAACAAGGGCGATTAAGATTAGAGAAGGTGGTTGAAGAAACGGCAGGAGATGATGTCACTTTGGCACAGTTTGAATATAACAATACAACACTTCCTACATTAAATAGTAAGGCACAAGATTATTTTGGCTATTACAATGGAGCCAATAACTCTGATTTAATACCTAAAACCTATATAAAGCCAAATACTTTTTTTGGTTCTGCAAATAGAGAGGTAAATACATCAGCAAACCAAATGGGAGTTTTAACATCTATCCAATATCCGACGAAAGGCAAAACGTTATTTGAGTATGAAACCAATTCTTTCTATGGAAAACCAATACACTATGGAAATCCTATCAACATTGGATCATTAGTTCTTAACAATATAGGAAACGGGACCAAAGCTCCAGGAATAGGAGAAGTAGACTTCAACATGTCCCCTCCTGCAAATGTCTGTAGCTCTACCTGTATTTATAACTATTGTTGTGAAGGAATACAATCAGCATCATATAATATGAGTAATTATAGTAATGGTAAGGTTTTAATAAAATATAACATCACAAATTCTAATCCTGGTGTTACTGCTTCAAAATATACTTATGCTCGTATTTATGTCTATAACAATGGAAATACATATTATAAAAATCTCAAATATACCTCACAGGGAGAAGAAGAGTTTATCGTTACGGAAGGAAATATTATCTGCGAATTGAGAGTTTGGGGGCATACCATGTATGCAACCGCAAGTTTTCAATTAGTCCCTAGTTCTCCGAAAAACACAACCGTTCTCACTGGAGGACTAAGGATAAAAAACATCACAAACAGGGATTCAAATAATAATTTCATCAATAGGAAAACATTTGATTATACTGTTCCAGGAAGTACATTTGTTAGTGGTAAATTGATAAATCAGGAACAATTAAATACAACATGGGATACCAATTTTACCTATCACTATTCCAACAATGAGTGTTGTGGATCGAATAATGGATGTAATTTAGTAACAATTGATACTTTTTCTAGAACGTATGGGTCAAGTTCCAATGGTGGTGCAACAAAGTACAACCTATCGTACGAATATGTCACAGAAAAAGATGTAGATGAACAAGGAAATACGAAAGGAAAAAAAATATCTAAGTTTAGTGTTGTTCCTGATATTGTTATTGATGGTAAAAATTCCATAATCATGCAAAATAACAATTATAAAAGGGGAAAATTATTAGAGGAGAAAATATTTAATAATAGTGGCAATTTAATTTCAAGAAATATAAATGGTTATGTAGAAGATCCAACAAAATCTTCAACTAGAAATGACTTCAAAGTTTATATGCATAAAGACACAAACGTTGGCGTGGGAAGTTGTGCAGCAGATAATAATTTCAGTTTGTCTGCATCTTTTGAAATAGTCAACTCTCATATTTCAATTCCCCAATACTTTTTGAAAACGCAGGAACAAGCCTCCTACTATGGTAATGATTCTATAGTTGTTAAAAAAGAGTTTTTCAACAATTCAATTCAGCATATTCAGTTAAGGAAACAAATAGTAACTTCTCCTGACCTATCCCAAATCGAAACCACTTATTCTTACGCTCACGAGAAAGGCAACCAATATTTAATTGATAAAAATATGATAGGTATTCCATTGGAGACAACTTCAATAAAAACAGCCAATGGTGTAACCAAGACCCTCTCCCAAATAGAAACCAAATACCCTACCTCTCAATCAGAAGCCGATACCAAAACCTCCGGTCTGGCGCTGCCTTATGAAGTACGGAGTACCAATCTTCAAAATACTCTTACTACGGAAATCACTTACGACAAATATGATAATAAAGGCAACATACAGCAATATACCACTAAAGATGGTATTCCTGTGAGTATTATTTGGGGATATTATGATACCCAACCTATTGCTAAAGTAGAGGGCGCAACTTATGCACAAGTTCAGAATCTTGCTTTGGCAATAATCACTGCTTCCAATACAGATGCAAATGCAACACCTGGCAATGATGAGACCACATTATTAAGCGCTTTAGACACTTTCAGGAGAGATTCTACATTGGCTAACTACCAAATCACCACCTACACCTACGACCCACTCATTGGAGTACGGAGTATTACACCTCCTTCAGGAATCAGGGAGTACTACATTTATGACACCGCTAACAGACTACAAAAGATTGTAGATGTTAATAACAAGACTTTGAAAGAATTCCAATACCACTACAAACCT
>NZ_JBYVEB010000180.1:0-3418 GCF_058117085.1 Chryseobacterium sp. CG10_8
GGCAGAAATGGTCTAAACGCACCGCATAAAAACCAACGGAAATGAGTGTAAACTTAAAATGACAAAAAAACAGAAATGGCTGAAACTGCTTTTATTTGCAAGTTTCTTATTACTTGTCTTTAATTGTAGGCAAGACGTCTTGAAAGAACAACAAGATAATGAGTTTAATCCCAATGCTTCTAAATTTCAATTAGTCAAACTAGAAGATATCCCAAACGTTACAAAGTACATCAAGCTAAGAACAGGAAGAAAGGATTTGGGAATTCCTTTAAAAAGTAGTTTTACAAATTCTGCGTTGGCAAAGGGAAATATTGACTTTGCTAATTTGGAAAGTTCAATTATTTTGAAGAAAATTGAAGAAAGTTGTAACTACTACATTTTCAATCTTGAAAACACAGGAGACGAATATACAGTGTACAACTTTGAAGTAAAAGAAGTCGGGGAAGAAATTGTAGATGCTAAAGTTGTAGAATACTTATCGGAAATTCCTTATGAAGAAAATCATAGAGAAATCCTTCAAAATTTCGTAGGAAAAGTTACAGCTTATAGTTTGGACGGAAAAATAGTTGCTTCTATTGATTATTTAGACGGGCAAAGCCCTTGTCCTCCTGACCCAACCAACCCTCCTTCTACAGGAAATCCACCAGGTGGTGGTAGTTACCCAGGACTTGGTTATCCACCTGATTCTGGAGGTTACCCGTCAAATCCTGGATATCCTTCATGGCCAAGTTATGGAGGAGGAAGTTCCGGAGGCTCTTCTGGAGGAGGAGGAAGTTCAGGTGGTTCAAGTAGTGGTGGAGATGATGGAGGTAGTAGCGGATGTGATGAAAATGTATGGACTTTTTCGCATCATGTTGAAATTGAAGGTGTGCTTTATTGGATGTATGTAAACTGTAAAGGGCAAACCAAAAAAGTTGAAGCCATCCAAGCCAATGCAAAAAATTCTGCAAGTAAACTTACCGCACCATGTAACGATGGTTCTGGTGTTGTAATTATTGTTGGAAATCCGAAAAACGACAACCCTTGCGAAAAAACAAAAACATTACAAGAAAACACTGAAGTACAAACAAAAGTGTCTCAATTAAAAGAAGAGTCTAAAACCAAAGGCGAAAAAGGTTTTAATATTAAAGCAGATGGCACAACTTCTGCAATGATAGATGGCGGAGATCATGAAGTAACTTTAGGTGATGCAGCGGGAAATCAAGGAGGATATCATAATCATACGCCAACAGGAATTAAAATGTTTTCTCCTCCAGATGTTTTGGTATTACTAAATTATGCTCTTGCACAACCAAGTGGTCAAACTGGAAATGCATTTTTGGGAGTAATAGGCTCTGAAGTCTGTAGTAGTTGCACCGGAGGATACAAGTATCAACATTTTATTATTCGTTTTACTGGTAGTTTACAAGAGTTGGGAAGTTTCGTATTCGCAAACTGGAATGAAACAGAATTAATTAGTTGGTATCGGAAAAAGGAATTTCTATTATCAAGTGATTCAAATTATTCAGATGATTTTGGAGCAACATTGAATACAAAAGGGCTTGAAAAACTCTTTTTTGACACACTACAAAAAATGGGAATGCAAAACAAAGTATCTTTACAACGAGTAGATGATGATGGTACCATAAAAAATGTGAATATTGACTCAACAGACAACCAGCTGAAAGAAGTTAATTGTCCTTAATTAAAAAAAATAATATTATGAAAAAAATAAAAATAGTCTCAGTTTGTTTTCTATTAATCTTTGCTGTTTCATGTAAAGCACAACAAGTTTATCCTTTGAATACTGATCAGGATTTAATCCCAAATTACTCTCATATAAAAGATTTATCAAACCAGTTGCCTCAGTTTATAGGAGAATATCATGCAAATTATAGCGGTAATTTGATTAAACTTTTTTTGACCAAGGTTGATGATAAACAAGTAAAATATGTAGACAAGATTTTTTATCATGATGTAATTATTATTAAATATATTATTCAAGATAATAATGGAATTGTTCTGCAAGACACCCAAAATCTGGCACAATTTTCAGGGGTAAATGAAATTGAAAGTTTAGGAATTAGAGGAAGTCTAAATAATATCTTGGTGTTAGGTTATTCAGGTACAAATTGCCATGTAGGTTGGGGAAAAATTATTTTAACAAAAATAAATCCAACTCAATTTCTTTGGGAATATCGTCCAAACGATATATTAACAAACAATTGTCCTCCAGGAACGGATAAAACGATTTATCTACCGGAGACAAAAGATTTAATTTTTACAAAGCAATAAACACCACTTCTGCCAACATGGTATTTATGCAATGCGGAGTTAAAGTCTTAAAAGAACGATAAGTTTTATTAAGTCACAAAAACCATTTCTTTTTACAATTTTTGTATTTTAGTAAAAAAGAAAATGGTTTTTGTTCAGTTTTGTGATTATAGAAAAGGTTGTCACATTCAGTCCGAACTGCATAAATACCCGCTCGTTATCAGCAATTTTAACCCCACCACATGAAAATTTTATTATTAAAAAGTCCTGAAATTATTGAATTTACGGCAGAAGATATGACTGCTAAAATATCTCATCAAATGTTTTCTGAACAGAAACTTGGAATTGACACTCCAATAAATCATGCTGTATTAATTATTTTGTCAGAAAAATCACCAGATGGTAGATATAAATTACCAATTGATGGTCAGGCAATTTTTGGAAAGGAAAGTATTACAGCCATTAATGAAGTAAAAAAACAAATTGGAACTTGTTCTCAAATCGCTGAAAATCTATTTTCAAAACTTAAATCATTGAATTTACAACTTAAACAGTTGGATGAATTAAAGGATATTTTTGAAGAATATGAAGAAAAGTATAAAAAATTAGATTTTATGGGGCATAGAAATATTTTTAGTGATATTGTAAAATCGAAAAAAATCGAATGGATAAACGAAATCATGAAAGAATATAATATAAAATCCGTTACAAAAACGTTTTATGATTTTATAATGGATAGAAACAAATATACTCACGGTGAATTAATGTTATATTATCCAAGTCGAGAAACTATTTTAGAATATGAGGACGAACAAAGAAATAGAGAAGTTGCAATCGTAAATGCAGAAATCTTAACATCATATATTGAAAATTACAAAGAATTAGACAAGATTTTGAATGCTATTGAAGCTGAAAGACAAAAAAACTGCCGATAACAGTGTATTAGCAAAAGCGGGCTTGAATTCTTGAATTGAAAATTCAAAAATTCTTCGCCGCCACTGCTTTTCAATTCCGTATTATTTTTGTAAGTTTACTTCATTGAAAAAGCATTGGCTTCAGTTGGCCTAAAACTGAACTTTCAGTTCACTTTTCGCCCGCCTTCGCTAATACTTTTTCGTTAGCGGTAATAGTATCAAAACACTGTCTAAACTGAAAATCTAATGAA
>NZ_JBYVEB010000181.1:0-3344 GCF_058117085.1 Chryseobacterium sp. CG10_8
TAAAAATTTTATTGAATTAAAAATATTTATTGTGCGATAATTATTCAGACATGCCATCATTGCTTATAACTCCTTAACCAAGAGAAAATCGTTTTCAATAACACTATCATGTATAAAAACCTATACAGAGAGGCACAATACTCCTACAGCTAATTTCTAAAATGTATGAGGTATATGATTTCTTGAATGTGCTTGTTCTCCTAATATTTTTGAATTCTTTTGAACAAAAACGGCTTGAGCGTTAGCTCAAGCAGTCCATTATGAAGTGGATGATTGATTACAAAACCATGGGAACTTCCATCAAAAGCACTCTGCTGTTGGTTAAAGACTTTATATTAACGACATCGGTATCCCAAATTCCGAAGCCGTCTCGTTGGGACAATTTTTGCCCTTCTACTTCAATTTCTCCATCCAAAACGAAAAAGTACATTCCGTTTCCTTCCTTTTTTAATGAATAAGAAGTACTAACATTTTCTTCAAACTTCCCCAGGTGAAACCAAGCATCCTGATGAATCCAAACACCTTGGTCATTAGGATTAGGAGACAAGACCTGGTAGAATTCGTTTTTCTTCTCGACTTTACGAATCGAAACTTGGTCATAACGAGGCGTAACATTTCTTTCTTTCGGGAAGACCCAAATTTGAAGAAACTTCACTTCTTTATCCTTGTTTTTGTTGTATTCGCTATGGGTAATTCCCGTTCCGGCGCTCATCACTTGCACGTCACCTTCTCGGATAACAGTCACATTTCCCATGCTGTCTTTGTGTTCCAGATCCCCTTCCAACGGAATAGAGATAATCTCCATATTGTCATGAGGATGTGTCCCAAATCCCATTCCCGGTGCGACTTGGTCATCATTCAGGACACGAAGAACACCAAAATGCATTCTGTCGGGATGATAATAATTGGCAAAACTAAAAGTATGCTTGCTTTGTAACCAACCGTGGTTGGCGTCGCCTCTTGTGTCGGCTTGGTGTAGTACGGTATTCATTGTTTTGTTCTCTATGTTAGGAAAATGATTAAATCCGATGATATCTAATTCTTTAAGTTCATCAATATTATTTTTAAGAAGATTACCCAACGCAGCGGAGCTCACAAAAGCACTCGTACCAAGTAATCCTTTTCGTAGAAAATCTTTTCTGTCCATGACTTAAAGTTGAAATTAACAAGACAAAATTACAATCTAACCAAGTCCAAAACATTGATGTAGGATAAGTAAGTGATGATGAGAAATGCTTTTTCTTTAAATTGTTAAATGTTGATGGTCAAAATACCAGTTATTTTCTTCCCTTTAAAACAGGAGATTTCCTGATCGGCGTTTTCATGATTTTTTTCAATTTAGCCATCCGAAAAAAAACAAACCTATGAAACCTTCAATCACGATTCCGGATGAGGTGCTTCAAATGGTGATGATACTGCTTGCTGAAGCTTCAGAACGGATGATAATTAGGAAAAAAACGGAATCTCCATTTTATGACAATGCAGATCTCAAGATGTATCTTCATGTTTGCGACAAAACACTTCAACGATGGCGAAAGTCGGGTAAGATACCCTATCGCAAGGTGGGCAAAAAGTACTTTTATCCCAAATCATTTTTCGATATCTAAAAAATCCACAAATGGATTTTAAATATTCATTGGTGACTCTTAAAAACTAAAATCGCTGGCTTGTCAAAGTCAGCGATTCGTCTTCATTAGGGTGATTACAGTACTGTTTGCGCACCTACATACTGGGATATACAAGCAGAGCTTTCTTCTACATTGTGGAAATAAGCCCAGACTTGAACTTCTTTCCCCTGGAACAATAGAGGAAGCGTTACATCGGCGGTAGCATCTTGCCGAATTGCCGCTGTTTCGTAGTTCGAAAACTCGTTCAGTTCTTCGCAGTAGCTCACCACGCAGAAGATGTCATTGCCATGAGCAGAAGCCTGGACTTGATTATCTGTCCATGTGAAGTTCAGCACCTGATTGGCTTGTGGAGTTACCGCCAAATTCTGAAAAGCAGCCAATTCCCCTTTGGTGACAATCACTTTGGAGTAGTTAAGTGCTGGAACATCGTTGACAACTTCAACAGCATCGTTAATGGTGTAAGCGGTTGCCAAATTGGTTCTCGACTTTTGACCTTGTGGACTTCCGAAATACAATGCCTGAATTCTTCTCAATGGATTAAGAAAACTAATCACCAATTTGAATTTCTGTTGTTGCATCAACTGCCTATCCGTTGCAGGACGAGATGAAGGTTTTGGACGGCTTCTGATCACGTCCAATCCGCGCCAGTTAGCGCCTACTACGGTACCGATGGTACCACTGAATCCACCAAGGATTCCTTTACTAATTCTTGCCATAATAAATCTATTTTTTTGGTTATTATGAGGACGAAGTTATATCGCTTTGGGTTGATTAGCAATAGTTTGCGCTCAAATGTCCGCGTGTGTCCACCAATGTCCACATAAGTCCACCTTTTGTACCCCCTTTCTTCGAGACTTCTTCGAGACTTCTTTTGGAATCCTTTTGAAAAACCATGTTTTTTCAAAAGGATTCTGGGGGGAGAGAGGGCTTATATCTAACTTATGTTAGAAAGTATTAATGATTTCGTGAAGTCAATCCTAACGGGAGTTAAGATACGTGTATAAATGTTTTTTTTTTTTTTTTTTGACATAGGCAATTAATGTAAATGATAATTAAACGATAGTTTTATACTATTTGAGATTTGATTAAAAAAAACAATTATCAATTGTTTTTTTATAATTTATTTTTCAAAAAATTAACGAAATTTCACTTAACATAATAAATTATTTGATAATTTATTATTTAATTTTAAACTATTTGGATTGATATGTATAATTTTGTGAAATTATAGAGTGTCTTATGTTTTTATAAAATATGGAGGTGCTCTTTCTTAATTTCTTGATGATTAATGAAATGAAATAAACAAAAAAACATTAAATGTAAAGTATGAGGAATTTTTTTATCTCGTTATTTTTACTACTCAGTATGGTGGCTTTCCCACAGAGTGGTAATGTGTGTATGACTCGCTTGCATAATGGTTTTGCAGATATCTTGATACCTGTCAGCCAATGGACGAGTCCTAGTGTGACCCTTAAGGTCTATCGGACTAATGGAACTGTAGTGGCAACCGCGACCTACGCCGTTGGAACCTTGACTACCGTTTCTAATAATGGTACTCCTTTTTATTACATTAAAGGATTAGCCAATAGCTATGGAACGGAGACTTTAAAGTATGAAGTGAGTGGGACTACAAATCCTGCAGTAGCTATGACTTTGGCCTCAGTACCACAAGATCAGTGGAGTGCAGCAGGAACTTCTGAAACATGTGTTCCGAAG
>NZ_JBYVEB010000182.1:0-3280 GCF_058117085.1 Chryseobacterium sp. CG10_8
TTATATCAAAACCAATCTCTTACAAACAAATTATTGCTTAAATGCCTAATTCAACAAGTTTTTTATAAAAAAGAAATCCGAATTTTTTTCGGATTTTTTTATGTTTAAAACTGAAAAATCAATTCAAAAATCTCAAATTTTACCCTATATTTGTGTTATGGATTATAAAAAATTAGTAATTCGAGGGATATCCTACAGCCAGACACAATCCGGTGCGTATGCATTATTATTGGAACATGAAGAAAGCAATGTGAAATTGCCCGTTGTTATTGGTAATTTCGAAGCACAATCTATTTCCTTGGGGTTGGAGAAAGATATTAATCCTCCAAGACCTTTGACACACGACCTTTTTACAAAGTTTGTTACATCGACCAGCTATAATTTGACTTCAGTTATTATCTATCAAATCGTTGATGGAGTCTTTTTCTCTAATATTAATTTCACCAATACAGCAAATAACGAAGAGTTGATTCTTGATGCTCGTACATCGGACGCGGTTGCAATGGCAGTAAGATTTAATGCTCCCATTTATACCACAGACCAGGTGCTTAATGAGGCAGGAATTCTTCTTGATATTGACGAAAAGGTAGAAGGTGATGAGATAGAAGAAGTATCCGATGCTGAGGATTTGAGCAATCTACCAATGGAGGATCTTCTGAAGCTTTTGGAAGAGGCTGTTGCAGATGAAGATTTTGATACCGCGTTAGAGCTTCAGGAAGAGATTAATAAGCGCAGAAAGAAAATAGATTAATTAATACAAAAGAATGAATATAAAACTACGATTAACGGTCCTTAGCTTTCTACAGTTTTTTGTTTGGGGAGCATGGCTAACAACTTTGGGCTCTTATGGATTTGGGATAAAACATTGGAGTGGTAACGAATTTGGAGCGGTGTTTTCTACCTTGGGTATTGCTTCTATTTTTATGCCTGCAATTATAGGAATGATTGCTGATAAATGGGTGAATGCGGAAAGATTGTATGGTATTTTACACATTTTGTACGGTATAATTTTGTTCTTTTTGGCGAAGACAGATAATCCAACAACTTTCTTTTGGGTACTGCTTTTTGCAATGTTTTGCTATATGCCAACCATTTCTTTGTCTAATTCTTTATCCTATACGATTCTAAAGAATAATAAGTATGACGTTGTAAAGGTTTTTCCACCAATTAGAGTTTGGGGTACGATAGGCTTCATAGCGGCGATGTGGATTACTAATATTTTTAGTGATGAACTTTCTCCGTTTCCATGGGGAATTGAAATTGGTAATGAATTAGCTAGTATTACAGGCAATATTCTTAATGCTAATCAGTTTTATATTGCTTCCGTTTTTGCTATTATTTTGGGTATATATTCCTTTACGTTACCAAAATGTCCGCCTCAAAACGTTAACGCTGGTTCCTCATTGTCAGAAAGATTAGGATTGAACGCCTTTAAACTTTTCGCAGATTATAAGCTAGCGCTTTTCTTTATTTTTTCTATGTTATTAGGAGCAGCATTGCAGTTGACCAATATGTACGGAGATACCTTTTTGAAGGATTTCAAAAATATTGCAGAATATGCAGATTCGGCGGTGGTACAATATTCTACGATGATTATTTCTATTTCTCAGATATCCGAAACTGTTTTTATACTAACTATTCCATTCTTTTTGAAGCGATTCGGAATCAAAAATGTAATGTTGATGAGTATGTTTGCATGGGTACTTAGATTTGGATTATTTTCTATCGGAAGTCCTGACGGAATAGGTTTGATGGCTATTATTCTATCGAATATTATATATGGTCTTGCCTTTGACTTTTTTAATATTTCGGGTTCATTATTTATTGAGACGACCACAGATTCTAAGATTCGTTCATCGGCTCAAGGATTATTTATGATGATGACTAATGGCTTCGGAGCGATTTTGGGAAGTTCTATCAGTGGTTGGTTAATTGGTCAATTCTTTACATCTGCAGATGGAATTAAGGATTGGAGTGGTATATGGTTTACCTTCACAATTTACGCTCTAATTATTGCAGTATTTTTCGCAATTTTATTCAAACACAAACACAATCCTAACGAAGTTGCCAATGTTGGACATTGATATGAGATCATTATCAGTACAAATACAACGGTAAAGAACTCCAAGAAACCGGAATGTACGATTATGGGGCGAGATTCTATATGCCGGATATCGGAAGATGGGGAGTGGTGGATCCGTTGGCGGAGAAAATGAGAAGATGGTCTCCTTATAATTATGCATATAATAATCCAATAAAATTTATTGACCCTGATGGAATGCGTCCTGCTTACGATTGGAATACAGGAAAGTATATGGATGGAGATAAAGAAGTTTCTTTTGATCAAGCACTTGATTATTATGGTGCAAATTCAAATAATTCTTCTGAAGATACAGAATCAGGCAATAATAGCAATGGTGATTGTCCTAAATGTCCAAAAAAGGCTAAGGATGCTGATATTTACGTAATTGGCTTTACTGGTTATCAATATAGAGATGGAGAATGGGTGGAACTAGAAGTTGGAGAAGATGTAGAATATAAAGGCAAGCATTATCTAAATCCATCTATAGAGCCTATAGCAGGAACTGTTCCTATTGGTCCTGGAGGAGGAGCTTCTTTAATAAAGTTATTAACGACGGCAAGAACCAGTTTGACGAATGCTGTAAAAAATCCTAAACTATTAAATATTGTAAAAGAATTATATAAAAACAGAGCTAAAATTGGAAGCGGAAGTTCAATGGATGCATACAGATTAGAGCAAGCAACAGGACGAACCGTTGGTGGTAGAACTCATGGACAAAAACTTTTAGATTATAGAAGGGCATTGCAAAAATTATGGCAAGATCGCGCTAATTTGACAAATGTAGAAAAACAAACAGTGAAACAACTATTAAATGATATTCAAAATGCACTTTCAGGTAATTAAAGATGATTATTATAACTCTATACCTCAGAAATTAAGAGAGTTTGTGCCAGAGTTTAGATCTGTTTTTGATGAAGAGGATGGTAATTATCCAATTTTAGGAGATTTAGGAAATTTTCTTGTGAATAATGCGAGAGATATTAGGGTTGTAGAAAAAGTAATGCTATTTGTTAGTGATGCATTAAAAAATGGAGGACAAGAGACAGAAAACGCAATAATATTACAAGTGTTTGATAAATTTTATGAAGAAACAGGGAGTGTTGATAATCTAGAGAAATTTTTACCAAAAAACGCCATAGAAAAATTGCAAAAATATAAATTCATATAGATTGCTCTTGGCTACGTCTAACAGCTTGC
>NZ_JBYVEB010000183.1:0-3275 GCF_058117085.1 Chryseobacterium sp. CG10_8
TTTTTTTTATAATTATTAATTTGAATATTAAATTCTTTAATTATTAATTCTCAATTAATCCTTATGGACATGTTGGTGTTGAGAAACAACTCCATTTTGTTCCATCATAGATTTTCAAACATCTCGCAGTGGTATCATAGACCATCATCCCTTCTACTGGATTAGTAATCATAGGAACTACAATCCGAGGCGGTCCCTGTCCTTCGATTTCTACTGTTGTCATTCTAGTAATCACAAATCCTTTTTTACTAGATTCTAATGCAGTAAAACCTGACTTTCTATTCAATGGCCAACCTCCGTGTGGAAGTCCTGCTCTAGTCAATAAGGTGATACCATGTTTAGTGTCTTCTGGTGTACCTGCGTTGGTGATTGGGTTGTAGCAGATACATGAGTTAACTGTAACATCGTATGCACTACCAATACCTTGACCTTGATCAGACCCTACATCTGCACTTCCTCCAGAGTTTACAATTGTTGGTACTCCATTGGTATCTACTGTTACTCCAAGATTAACCAATACTGGTTGGAAATAAGAACCACTTGTTGCTGTGGTATTTCCCCCTTGTAAAGCTCCGCTTGCTGTTACTAACATAGAATTTTCAACATTCTCATCTCCTTCAATGGCATCTGAACATCCATCGTTATCCGAATCAAGATCTAAATGATTAGGAATACCATCGCCATCTGTATCTCTCGCAATACATCCTGAAGTATGTTGGTAATTTACTACTGCTGCTACATCGCTTGAAACTTGGAAATGAGTAACTCTAAGTTTTGATATTTTCTTTCCTGCAAAACTATACTTAACGCTATTAGCTCCTCCCACATTATTATAATTGTTTGCCCCTCCGAGTCTACCTGTATAAAAATCAGTATAAGAACTAACATAGGTAGAAAGATTAACAACATCAGTACCTAAAGTCACTGCAGTAGGAGCAACCAAGTTATTATTCTCGTCATAACCTACAACATTAACCGCTTCATAAAAAGTTGTTGATTGATAAAAAAGACCCGCAACATCAAACACGTAATTATAAACAGGATAATTAAATGTATAGTCCATCACTCCCTTACTTGCTTCATTATTTTGCACATTCGATTGTGATCTCGAAGCATTAGTTCTAAATCCAGTTGAAGTAAATGTCCCAGAAGTAGAATGAGCAACCGTTAGCTGAGGCGCTGCAGTAGGAGTATAAACACTTGAATTGATTGTTACACCATTCAACGATGAAGAATTAGCTAATACATTGTAATTTGCAACAAGACCACTTAAACATATCAACTCATTACTATCCAAAATTCCATCATTGTCGTCATCTAGGTCACAATAATTACTTATCGTATCCCCATCCGAATCGGGATTAGCTGCAGTAATTGTACAAAGATCAATAGGTTGTCCACAATTATCGCTGTTAACTGTAAGATTAACATACCTAGTAATACAGCTTCCCCAAGTGATTTTAGCTACATAAGTACCATTGTAACTACTGTTCCAACTTGCTACTGGATAAGTACGGCTTGTAGATACAATAGTTCCCGCTGGATTAGTCCATGTATAAGAAGCTCCAGAATAATATGGAATTATAAGAGAATATGGAGATCCGTTACATGGTTGTACCGTATTAGAAGAGCTAATGTTACCAATGGTCTTAATTGTTACAGTAGAATTGAACGTCCCTCCGCATCCATCACTGAGAAGTAAATCATAAACCGTATTTGCTGTAAGTCCACTAAGAACTATGTTTGTACCACTAGGTGCCGTATGCCATGTTGAAGATGACTGTGGCTTATATTGCAAAACCAATGGAGCTACTCCACTTATGTCTATATATGCACTCCCCGTGGATAGAGGATTCCCAGAAGAATCTTCACAAATAACACCAACCGAAGAAGAAATAATAGGACCTGTTGCATTATTCGTAATTGTTACTGTACTACCTGGAATATAATAATATTTTGAAGCAACTCCGCACGCTTTTACAAAAAGTCTTGTTGTGTAGGTTCCAGCTGCAACTCCAGTAAAATTTCCAGTCAAGTTCGTCGCAACTACTGTTCCTGCACTATTAAGCAATTGTATTTCATAGTTAGAAGATCCATTATATGACAAAGTAGAAGAGACATCACCTCCCAATGAACAATAAGAAACCGCTGTAGAAGTAAGTGATTGCACTAATAAGTTAGGATTTGTATCAGCAATTGTAAATGTTCCTGTTCTTGTAACACCACAATTTATATAAGAAAAAGTATATGTACCTGGCAACATATTTGTCCAACACCAAAATCGACCATCAACTAATCTACCTGCAACTCCGACATTAGATGGACCTGCAGTAATTGAAATTACTGTATTTGCACGATCTGGAAGATACCCCGAAATACCTAAAGTTAATTGTGTTGTACCAGTTTGTGTCAATGCCAAAACACCACCATCACAACGCCATTTAGTATAGTTATATAAGTATATATCGGGCGTTCCAGCACTTTGTGGATTTGTAACCGTCTTAGTAACCGAATTTGCTGGAGAGCAGTTATCATATACGGTAACTGTATAGATACCAACCGGAAAAGTATTTGATGTCCAAGTTGTTTGTGTACTAGTAGACGTCTGTACGACAGTTCCACTAGAATTTCTTATTTCGATATTAACAGGGTAATTCCAAAAAGTTTGTTCAGAAAAATTGATATTAATAACCTCTCGTTCACTAGCGCCACAACCAGAAGTTGAAGATGTAGGCAAAAAATCAAAGAGCTCAGGACTACTTGATGTGCTAGAAAGATTATGAGTATAGGAAATAGAACTACCACAGGCCGTTGTTGTTGTAACATAATATGTATGAGAAGCGGAAGGCGTATAGTTAAAAGTAGTACCATCATAAATACCATCATAAAGTATGGCTCCAGAAGCATTTGTATCTCGGATAACCAGTTTCAATCCAGGTGATGGAAAGTAATTAGCGGAATTTAAAGCAGCTCCACCTGTAGTTTGAAAATACCACCAATTAGCTTTCACTTGATTATATCCACAAATAGCTGTACTTCTCCAATAAAACTGAGCTGCAGGGACAGATGCTGCTAAGGATTGTGTAAAAGTTTTAGTATTTCCACATGCATCTTTTACTCTAATTTGATACGTACCCATTGCCGAAACGTTATGTGATAACGGAAATGAAGAAATAGTACTATATGTTCCTGTAGTATCAGAAAAAGCAGGATCATTTGATAATACTACTTTGTACTGATAAGGTGCGTTACCTCCTGTAATACTATTAATATTA
>NZ_JBYVEB010000184.1:0-3269 GCF_058117085.1 Chryseobacterium sp. CG10_8
TCAATTTATCTCCAATCTTACTTTCAGATAAGATATTTGTAGCTTTTTGAGTACCAGCTGTGGCAACAGATATTGCATCAGGATTATATATACCAATTTCATTTCCGTTAGCATCATAATTAATTTTTGCACAACGACATCCCATTGCAGCTTGCGGATAGAATCCGCTACCAGGTACCAAATAAAGTCCAGCACTACTAACTGCGGAAATGTCCAATCCAATTGCCCAACCTGAATAGAAATCACCTAAAGCTGAAGTCCATAACCCCGAATGATAAGAATAATTAGGAAATGTCGAAGTGATGGCGTTGCCAGTTGCATCATACCCTTTATACAGCATATCAATAAAATCATTACCACCATAGATTCCTCTAATTCCAGAAATTGGAATGGTTATATTTAGATAAGGCGCACTTAACTCCATAGTACCTGTCGCAGTACGATATCCTCCAGGAGTTGAAACTGTAAATGTTCCCCTTCTTACACCAGGATATACGAGTGCTGTGATTGGAGTGGTACTACTGTGAGTAACATTTTGAATAGTGCTTACAGCATTCTGTGGAAGGCCATACTTTACTAAGGTAGTACCAGTTTGATATCTATTATAAAACCAAGGAGAAGTTCCTTTATTGTAAGCAGTAGTTGCAGTGGACGCAAATAGGTTAGCTCCACTTACGTCTGGTATTCTCCATCCTTCAGGACAAGGGTCGAAAGCGGATTTAATATTCGCGTGCCCCCATCGATCATTTGCCAAATTATTTTCATTAGAAACCCAATCTTTTACCTCATTATAGTAGGAAGATGTTTTGGTATCAGCAAAACCAACCTCATTTCCAGTCCTATTATGATACAAGTAGGTTAATGGATTTTCAACCGAGTACTTCATAACTTTTCTAACTCTACTATTCTTATCATCAGAAGCAGTAACTCCAGCTAAGTTGCTATAGCTATTGTATTCTTGTGTATAACTATTTGAAACGTTATTGTAAATAGCTTCAGTGATTGCTGCGGAATAAGAAATTGTACTACCACTATATCCGTTTTGTCTGAAAATATTATATTTTCCAGTATAGGTACTTCCATCGGCTACTACTGCGGTTTGCCCTGTTGGGTTGTTAAATGATGGAATAGGATCTTTTCTACCCCACTGGTAATGAAGTCCGCCAGCAGCCAAATGGTTAGTCGCTGCATAAGCTCGTCCTGCCGCACTCATTGCCCCTAAATTCCTATCCATCATCGTAGTGGTAAGTGGAGGCATATAACTATTAGTTGGATTAACAAAATGACTATTAGCGACACGAATTCCTCCATTTTCAACAGTCTCTGTAGTATAAACAGTGTTATTTGTTGTTCGTGGATCTTGCCATGGAGCCCAAATATGCCAACTCCAAATTACAGGATCTTGCATCTTCTCATTAACCCACTGTCCTGAATTCCCTAAGTGGAAAGCTACCACAGCATTCCCATATTGAGTGGCATTTAATGTTACCTTTAACACTCCATTCTCAATGTCATTACCATTAATGATCTCAACTTTGTTAATAAGCGTCTTATTGGTAGTCCAAACCACTGAAGAACTACTTATAGAACCCGTTGGAAACTCTTGGTTATCACTCAAATATAACTTATATGCTGCATAAGCCTTTCTCAATGGAATAGTAATAACACGGTCAGATTCAACAGTAGTATTGGTCATCCCAACATAACTATTAGCTTCTCTTGACCATTTATCTATTGTTTCCATTGTATATGTAGTTGAAGCTGAAGCAATATATTCAGTTTCAAATGCAGTGGTCAAATCACTATTGGGATCTTTGATACATCTAATACCTCCAGTACCTTTAGTAGTTCCAAACTCATTAATTCCGAAGTCATGCCATCCAACAGTAGAGTAGGTTAACTGCTCAGAGTCTGAAATAAGACTTAAAAACCTTACTCCCCCAAACTGACTATAAGTCGAAGTCATCAGACCTCCATCACTATACTGATCTTGATAAACCAATGAAGCCATTCTACCTGTACTCTCAGGATAATATTCATAATTACCGTTGATGACAAGCTTTCCTAAATTTCTGTCTGCCTGAGCAGAAAAATTAAATCCTAATCCAGGATATACTTTTACATTTGGCATATCCGCATTAACAGCAGTAGGTGAGAACCTTCTTGTTGTATTGTCTGGCGCAACCCAAGAACCTTGTTTGCCCCAAGGACTACTAATGTTGCCATAAGTCAAACTACCATAATGTGATGGAACTCTCCATCCACATGGACATGGGTCGTACGCTGATTTCTCCCGATAGGTTCTACTTCTTTCCTTAACAGCTGAATTACTTGAAGTAACATTGGTGTAATACCCCATTCCATTATCAGACCAAAGATCCCAAGACTGTCTACTTTCTGCAACAGAATTATCCACTTTATAGTGTGTACTTGAGAACCATGTATTACTATCGTTATAAGTAATTATTTCAATAGGATGGGTCACAGAATATCTAATATTATCGCTTATCAAATTAGAGCCGGTCACAGGATATTCGAAAGCGCTGTTATAACTATCTGTACTTAACCCTCTGTACACAATTGGAATTGGCGTAGAGCTAACAAGACTACTTGAGTCTTGCAAATTACTCTTTTTATACAATGCGTTTCGATGTCTTATATTACCAACTTCCCCTGTAACTTCGTAGAAAGATCCATCTTTATAAACAAGTGGTGGAATAGGGTCTTTTCTTCCCCATTGATATTGCAATCCTCCTGATTTATGCCAATCATTACCAACAAAATCGGCATTAGTTGCCCCCAAATTTCTATCCATCCATTTCCATTTGCTATCTGGGATTATATTTCCAAGTCTATCTTTTTCAAGATATTCATTTCCTAATTTCTGTCTATAAGTAGAACCATTAATCGTTGGATCATCAGTTACCCATACATGCCAAGACCAATAGATTGTTTCACCAACCTTATAGGAAATTACTGCATTTCCCTCTTTCAGCTTGTTAACAAGAACTTTGATTTTTGCATTTTCGCCACTTCCTTCTAATGATACAGACTTAATAAGACTGTTATCATCCTCCCAATACAATCCTGCTGATGCTGTTCCTGATTGGGGAATAGGTGTATAATTCCCAGCTGCGTCTTTCATAAAGTCGCCTCCGGAAGACCACATTTGATATGCTTTTTTCACTGGAATATAAAGACCATCCACATCGTTTCCATTTTTATCTTTCCCTGTGAAAATATAAGTATTAGGTGCTAATTTCCAATCT
>NZ_JBYVEB010000185.1:0-3203 GCF_058117085.1 Chryseobacterium sp. CG10_8
TGGTTTGTAGTGATATTGGAATTCTTTCAAAGTCTTGTTATTAACATCTACAATCTTTTGTAGTCTTTTTGTTGTGTCATAAATGTAATACTCACCGATTCCTGAAGGAGGAGTAATACTTCGAACACCCACTAGTGGATCATAAGTATAAGTGGTAATTTGATAGTTAGCTAATAATGGATTTTTTCTGAACAAATCCAAAGCAGAAACAAGGGTTTGTTCCGAAGAATCATCAATATCAAGATTAGACTTGCTGACGATTTGTAGTTGTTGGTAAGAGGTAATACTATTTGGATCCAAATTAAAAGCTTGCATCACTTGGGCATAAGTTGCGCCTTCAATTATAGCAATGGGATATCTTTGGTCATACCCCCATATTGTTGTTTTTACCTTACCTTTATTGGATGTTTGAAGCGGATTAAGTCTATTATCATACATATCATATACAAGTTCATCTATCATGCTTGAAATAGGAACGACTGCATAGTTATTAAAATCGAAGTTTTCATTTAATAGAGAACTCCTCGTTTTTTTTAATGCAAAAGGATAATTGTAAAAAACATTTTCAGACATCGAATATTTATTATTCTCATTTTTGGTTATTGTAATGATAGGTTTAATTACATTGTTAGTTTTCATAAAATGATAGATATTAATCTGTCCACCAATTACATTTTCATTATCTAGAGGGCAGCCTCTTCTTCCAGGACACCCCCGTCCTATCTGAAAATCTCTTGGGTACAAATATTTCTTTATTGATGTCCCTGCTGCTGTAACAGTTGTTGCCATGTTTGGATAAATATCCCAATCAATATTAGATGTATTGTACTGGAATGACGTAGTGCTTTCTACCAGGTTATTGTTGAAATTCTCAATTATTTTCGTGCTCTTTAAAAGATAAGGAAGGACGGGAATATAGGCTGTCATTATTTTAGGATTGGGGTTATCGGGGACCATCCACCAATTTGGATTAATGAATGTCCGCACGTAGTAATTTTGATCTGCAATAACGCATGTAGAACAAGTTCCGCTACCTATATCTATCAATTGATTTTCAGGTTTTTTAAAACTTTCATAGTTATATAAATACGTTCGCAAAATATTATTACTTGTATTATATATTTTTTTTTGAATTATTTTTCCTCTCTCATTTGAGAGATCAACAAAAATCTCTAGGGGGTTTGGTATATGACCAAAGCCACGCGCTCCATTAAATTCTCTAATATTTTTTATGTCGGGATTTGAGACATAATCACTAAAGAAATATTCTATCTTACCATTGTTATTGCTTTCTTGAATCTGACTGTAACAGATATCTTTATATGGGGCTTTTGCTACTTCATCTAAGATCCCCGAAGAAGAACCACTATTCGTTAGGTATGTGTAAAGCGTTTGATATTGATTGTTACCATCCGATTCAATTTTGCTGGACAACCTAGCCAGCGGATACTCCTGCTCAATGGCATTAGTTATTGTAGGTGACATATTATTTCCTGTTCCATAAATAATGGAAGCTTTTGCTTTTTCATAATTAAAGAGAGTGTATCCTTTGGTTGGGTACACAATTTTTTGAATAAGTGACGTTTTATAGGTTTCTACGGAGGGATTTTCTATATATCCAAAATTGTTACCTGGGGGGTCTGAATATATTGTAAAACTATCTTTTTGGGGAAGATTATCGATGTCATAATACTGAAAGTTGTAAAACGTGTTGTCAATTTCTAAGGAATTCAAAAAATATCTATAGTGTTGACCTCCCATTGGCAATTGATTAAGATTTATATTCTTTTCTTTGTCTTTCGACGCTATTTTAATGTTTTCCAAATGAATTAATGAGTTGGAATCTTTAAAATAGTTATAATTTATCTTAATATCTTTTCCTATTACTTCAATTTCTTGTAGAATGGCTCGTTTAGTATAAACAACTTCATTGCCACCACCACCATGACTCGCATTATTTGAAAAAGAAAAAGAGCAGTCTAAATTTGCTTGGTCAAGGGAATTCTTATCAGGAAAAGCAGATAAAATTGGAGCATTATAGCTATCACTAAGAGATAGTTGGGTAAAATTATTGAAAACATTTAAATCTCCATGTTTATATTTACCCATTATTATATCTCCGTTTGCAAGTTGTACCTTATATAAAAACCACGATAGTATATAATTTGCTCTTGCCATAGATGCATTACTAGTCATCGTATTTCCTGTCATGGCATGAGGATAATATGACCACATTATTTTTTGTTCATAATTTATCTCCATTGCATCTGCAGAACCCCCAAAATAAAACCTGTTTCCTTTGTCATCTAAAATTACAAACTCTTGAAGAAGAGCCTGCCCGCCGTTAGATGTTAATGGTAAGTCTACGTCATAGCATCCGATTCCGCCGACAATTCCCGGATTAGCAATTACGATTAGGTTTGCGGTATCACAATAAACTAAAGGCGTTCTCATGTTATCAAATATGAAATACCCTCTGTGTCCAAAAAAGTCAAAATAGAACTTTTCAGGGACAAAATCAGTATTTGGAACATAATTGTTGACAGGATCTACCAACACTTGATACTTTGTACTACCATATTTTACATTTGATTTCGGCCTAGGGCAATCAGCTTTGTCATAACTAGGCCTTCCAAGAGATCCATGTGCAGTACCATCAAGATTATAAACGAGGTCATAATTATCTCGTAACATAATATTATTATTATTGTCTCTTGTTATTTGTCCAAAGGGATTAACAATCCAATGTAGTCCATAGGTACTTTCGTCTTGCGACGCGACTAAACCATTTGCATGATAATTTAATTCATTTTTCAGACTTAAATCTCCTATTGGTATTTCAAATAAAGGAATGTTTATATTCACAGTTCCCTTATATAAATTTTCCGATACATGTATTTTATCTATTATTATATCACTTTCTTCAGGACGTCTTTGACTATTAATTTCACAGAAGAGGAAGATGAAAACAGAGATAACTATGAATTTTGTAATATTTGTTTTCATAATGTATTTTTTACTTTTTAATAATTTTGGAGTTAGCAGACTGGTTATTGTTGGTTTTCACGGTGATAATGTAAGCACCTTGAATAAGTCCGGCGGTGTTAATCTTGGTAACACGGTTTTTAGAAGCAGTAGATTGGATATGTTTTCCACTCATGTCATAAACATCGATGACAGCATCTTCGAACTTAAATCCTATT
>NZ_JBYVEB010000186.1:0-3174 GCF_058117085.1 Chryseobacterium sp. CG10_8
TCTCAAATATACGCAATTGGCGAATTGGAACCAAATATTTTTTGAAAATCATAAAAGTTTATTATTCAGTGTTTTGCGCTAGATATTTCTTTTTGTAAGTATTTGTAATCGGGTAAGATATTCAAAATGCGCAATTACAGATATTTGTAATGCGCAATGAATTCTTTTTAATTAATTTTCTAAAATTTGAGGGTAGGAGAGTTCTCAATTATAATGGGGCTATCATTTGAGAAAACTAAAAACGCAGTCCGAGCTTTTCCAATTCTTTCTCCAAATCTGTTGTTTCCGTAATATGTACTGTTAGGAAACCCATACTTTTGGCGACTTCAATATTTTTGGGATTGTCATCGATGAAGACAGATTCTTCAGCTCTAATTTGGTAGCGGTCAAGGAGGACTTGCCAAATTTGAGGGTCCGGTTTGATGAGCTTTTCGGTTCCAGAGACTACGATTTTTCCTTCGAAAAGTTCGAAAAAATCATAATGCTTTAACGCGTATGGAAAAGTCTCCGCTGACCAGTTGGTAAGTCCAAAAAGCTCGTAATCGGTGGTTGCCAACTTTCTCAGCACCGCCACATTTTCAGGAATATCGCTTTTCAACATGGTTGACCAATTGTCGTAATAAGCCCTAAGCTCTTTTTCCCATTCTGGAAATTTTGCGACCTGGATTTCTGTTCCCTCTTTCAGGGTACGACCACGGTCTTGTTCGGCGTTCCAGGAATCTTCGGCGATATGCTCCAGAAAGTACTCCATCCTTTCGTCATCATTGAAGTACGATTTGTAGAAGTATCGAGGATTCCAGTCCATCACCACACCTCCAAAATCGAAAATAATATTTTTTATATCTTGTTTTGCATTCATAATTATTACGTTCTCAAAATTTTAATTTTGCTTATTGCTTATTGCTTATTGCTTATTGCTTATTGCTTATTGCTTATTGCTTATTGCTTATTGCTTCATCCATCATCCCTCATCCATCATCCATCATTCTTCACCCTTATAAAAATGATATTGTCCATCTTGATACCTTGCGAAAATATGCTGAATTCCGTTACTCAAAATTATGGAATCTGCTGCAATTACCGAATTATATCGCGCAGTTTGTTCAAAGGTTTTTTCGGTAAGTTTTACAGAGGGCGCTTTGCATTCGACCAAGATTTTAGCCACCGTTTTTTCTGTAATAAGAAGGTCTATGCGTTTGGTAAGCCCATTGAGTTCGATTTTTTTCTCCAGTATTAATGCGGAAGCAGTGTATCCCTTTTGCTCCATAAAGTACCTAATCCAGTGTTGTCGCACCCATTCTTCAGGTGTGAGAACCAACCAGCTTTTTCGCACCACATCATAAATAAAAAACTTATCTTTGTCTTGCTTGAATTTAAAATTATAATCCACGCTAAAATTCAGTTTCGGTAAGTTCATCATATGAAAGAATTGGAATCTATTGCCAAAAGTATTAAAAATAAAGAATTTCTTCCTGTTTATTTTTTTCAAGGAGAAGAACCACACTTTATTGATGTAGGGGTCAAAATGTTGGAAAACGAAATATTGACCGAAGAAGAGAAAGCTTTTAATCAAACCATTATCTACGGAAAAGACTCCACCATTCAAGAGATTCTTGCTTTGGCTCGACAATTTCCGATGATAGGAGAGAAGCTCCAAATTGTGGTTAAAGAGGCTCAAGATTTGAAAATTAATGAAAATGAAAGCCAAATCCTTGACCAATATTTTTCTAACCCTGTTGAAAGTACAATTTTGGTGTTTGGATACAAAGGGAAGCTAGATTCCAGAAAGAAATTTGTTAAAACACTGACAAAGAATGGTCAGATTTTCAAGAGTGAACCACTCAAAGATTATCAACTTCCAAATTGGATTGAACAGGAGTGTAAAAGATTAAAAATTAAAACTTTATCACGCATTCCGGATTTGTTGTCAGAATATTTAGGGAATGACCTTTCCCGAATTTCGAATGAATTACAAAAGCTGAAAATTATTCTGAAAGAAAACGAAATTTTGGATGAGACTTTGGTCGAACGACATATCGGGATTAGCAAAGACTATAATGTTTTTGAATTGCAGACGGCAATTGGTCAATATAATATTGATAAAGCTTTTAGAATCACTCACTTTATGGGAAAGAACGAAAAGGGGACTTCTCTTTTTCAGGTCACTTCTATATTGAACAAATTTTTTACAAGTTTGATAATATATCATGTTTCGCAAGGAATGTCTCAGGCAGAATTGGCGTCCGAAATGGGGACTTCTCCTTATTTTTTGAAAGATTATGCAGTTGCAGCCAAAAATTACTCGCTCAAAAGCTGTACAAGGATTATTTCGATTCTCAGAGAGATTGATATGAAGGGAAAGGGACTTGGTGCAGTCAACACTAATGACGCCGAACTTTTGAAGGAAATGGTGTACAAAATTATGTACATTAATCAAGTAAAAGTCAAGGTATAGTCTTGTGAAAATAATGTTGAAATAAGTTGTTTTGAATGATTATTACTAATATAGCAAAGGCTTATGAACACAGAAATATGGAACAAAGTACTTGATTTTTCTTTTGAAAATATTGAGGATCATTACGGTTTCTTAACAAGACTTTCCAGAGAAAATTACTGGTCACTTAACTTTAACCAGAAGGCCATTTTAGAATACAAAAAATTTATGTATCTGGCTTCTCAGGCGGATACGATGGTTTCACCTTCTCCTATTGTTGATGAAGTTTGGCATTTGCACATAATCTATACGCAATCGTACACCTCATTATGTGAGATTTTGGGCAAAAGGATTCAGCATTTGCCAGCGATGCATAATGCTAAGGAAGGTTCCAAATTTGTATTAGCAAAAGAGCATACCGCAAAGATGTATGCTGAAAATTTTGGGCAACAACCCGTCGATATATGGAAGTATGAAGACATGTATCAATCACTGAATTTGCCTAAAGCTTCCCAAAAAATAAGATCGAAAATTATCTACGCAATTTTAACTGGATTGTTATTGCTGATACCTTTTTTCTTTGTTTTGAAACCCATCTATATCAAGATAGATAATCCTTCCTTTTTTATTTTCTATATTATATTTTACCTTGCTCTTTTGGGATTGCTATTTTCCTACAGTAGAACTGAAATCACAAAGATTTTCAAAATCGCTAATCCCAGTTCTTATATTTTTAATTT